>NZ_JBHYMF010000012.1:0-71379 GCF_042742855.1 Streptomyces sp. NPDC058877
CCTCCACACCAAGGATCAAACGGGTGGGTCACGTCGACAGGCGGTGGAAGCCGCCGCCGAAGTACACCAGCGGGTCGTCCTTCTCCTCCCGGCCGGCATCGACCACCGAGCCCAGGAAGATCGAGTGGTCACCACCGTCGTGGACAGCGACGAGACGGCACTCCAGCCATGCCTGCGCGCCGAGGAGGACGGGAACCCCGGTGTACTTGCCCGGTACGGTGTCGACGTCCTCGAACTCGCGTCGGCCGCGCGGCCTGCCGTGATCCGCGAAGTACAGCGCCAAGTCGCCCTGTTGACGGGAGAGCACCGAGACCGCGAAGGCGCCTTCGTCCCGTATGACGTCGTGGATGGCTGCCGTGCGGACCACGCACACCAGGATCAACGGCGGCTCCAGCGAGACCGAGGTGAAGGCGTTGGCCGTCATCCCGCGGGGGACGTCCCGGCCCGCCGTGAGCACGGTGACCCCGGTGGTGAAACGCCCCAGGACACCGCGCAGTTCGGAGGTTTCGCGGATCGGGGTGCGATCGGTTGCGGTCATCCCTCAGCCCCCGTTCGTCAAATCGGCGAGCTGCGCCGTCACGTACGGCGCCAGTGCCTTCCGCAGCGCCTCGGGAACCCGCGAAGGGCGGGTGTCGGAGTTCGGGCCGCGCATGCAGGCGATTCGTTGCCGGCCACGGGCGACCAGGTTCTCGGACCCGTCGCCGCCGACCCGTACGTAGTCGAAGCTGAAACCGATCTGGGTCTGCGTCAGATCGTCCAGGCGCATCCGGATCGAGAGTTCGTCGAAGGCCGAGATCTCCGCGAAGAACTCGCAGTCCACCTTCAGCGTGAACAGCTTCAGGTCCTCGCGGATGTCGGCCAGCACCTCCGGAGCCCGCTCCTGTAGGAACATCTCCCGACAACGCCCCTGCCAGCGCAGGTAGTTGACGTAGTAGACGTTGCCGACCAGGTTCGTCTCCTCGAAACCCACCAGATGGCGGTACTCGTAGTACGGCTGCATGGTCAGTGGTTCCTCTCCGTCGTCCGGGCCATCAGGGCGAAGACCACGGGTGCGTCGACGCCGTGCAGCGACGTCGAGAAGGTGACGATGCGCGCCTCTCCGGAGCGCAGCGCCACCCAGTGCCCGTCCACGACGGGCACGGCGTCGGCCGTGATTCCGGTCAGTGCACGGCCGTTCTTGCGCAGGCACTCCACCGCTCCCCACACCCTGGTGGCCGCCAGGGAGAGCGGCTCCTCGTGTTCAACGGCGAGCAGTCGGGCCAGGGCCGTGCACTCGGGACCCAGCAGGCCCGTCCATTCCTCGTCCGTACGGGCTTCCGCGACTTCCACGTCACAGGCGACCGGAACCGCTCCGGTCACCACGAACGTCACACCGGCACCGTGCGAGGCGGAGACGTGCGGTCCCCCCTCGACCTCGGGCTTGCCGTCGGGGCGGTACGTCACCGGAGTCTCTTCGCCCAACGCCCAGCCGATCGCCTTCGCGGTCCGTTCCCGCCGCGAGGCCACCCCCTCGGCGACGCCCTCGTCATCGGGGCGCACCACACAGCGCACGGGGACGGGCAGGACCCGCTCCGCCCGACGCTCCAGATAGGGGCCGAGCAGGGACGGCTCCCAGGGACCCGTTCCGTCCTGCTTCCGCACGGCCCGGAGACGCAGCCCCTCCCAACGCTCGACCAGCCGCCCGGCCTGGTCCCTGACGTCGAGGTCGTAGACGTACGTGTCGCCGTCACGGAAGCGCTCGGCCGCGTGGAGGACCACCTTCTTCTCACCGCGCACCGCATCGGGGTCGCTCAGATGGAGCCGCTCGACGCTCACCGGAAGCAGGGTGGCGTCCGGAACGCAGCACTGGATCGAGTGCATCAGCGCATCTCGCGTTCCCGGGTCGGCCAGCAGCAGGTCGGCAGGAAGGTGACGGGCGAACCAGGGGGCGACGGCACTGTTGGAGACCTCCCCGACGCACCCCTTCGCCGACAACTGCCGGTATCCGAGCAGACGTTGGAAGCGCATCCCTTGGAAGAGCACCGGTCCGTACAGGTCCCGGGCCGGATCCAGCGGTACGCGCGGCGCGCGCTCGGCGAGTGGCAGAGGAGCTTCGTCCAAGGGATCCGGTAGGTCGTAGCGGAGCACGGCGCGGAAGTGGTCGGCCTGGAATCCGGTGTCGCTGCTGCGGATCACCGCCTCCACGGTGCCGATGTTCCTCGCCAGGACGGCGACCCGGATGGTGGTCTGTCCCTCCTTGGGGACGACCACCGGCCGCAGGAACTCCACGTCCTCCAAGGTGGGCGCTCCGTCGAGTCCGGTGAGGGCCGCCGCGGCCTGGGCCATCGCCTCCATGCCGAGGACGGCGGGGAACAGCAGGTCTCCGTCGAGCTCGTGGTCCACCAGGTACGGGTCGCCGGAGGCCGAGAGGTCGGAGTCGACGACCAGCTCGATCCCCGGATAGTGCGCCCGGGGCCGGTCCACGAAGCGCAGCAGCGGCAGCTCGGACTCCTCCAGGGTGAGTGTCGGCAGACCGCCGGCACGCCCCATCACGACCAGGGCGGTCGGCGTCCGCGGATCCGCGATCAGCTCCTTCAGCAGGGCCACGCCTTCGTCGGTGGGAATCGGTTCGATGCCCTCCCGTACCAGCGACTCGAGCACGCCGAGCCGTTCGCCCATGCCGGCCCCCGACCACACCGACCATTCGAGCGCCAGGCAGCGGCAGTCCGGAAAGTCCTCCTGGACGCGGTGCGTCAGATCGGTGAGCCAGTCGTTGGCGGTGGCGTAGTCGGCCTCACCGCGCAGTCCGGCGCGGCCGATGATGCTGCCGAAGGTGACGAGGAGCCGCAGCGAAGCCGGGTCGGTGGCGGCGAGCACCGTCTGCAGTCCGGTGATCTTCGGGGCGAGGGTGCGCCGGAAGGACGACTCGTCCAGGTTGGCGAGGGCGTGCGGCTCATTGCGGCCCGCGCCGTGCAGCACCGCCGTGACCGGGCCGAGGGCGTCGCGGATCTCGCTGACCGCCGCCTTGACCTCGTCGGCGGAGGTGACATCGGCCCGCACGTAACGGAAGTTGACTCCCGCAGCAGTCATCCGCTGGAGGTTTTCGGCGAGTTCGGCGTCGTCCGCAGGGTCCGAACGGCCGAGCAGGCCGACGCCGGCGCCGGTGTCCCGGGCGAGCTCAAGGGCGCACTCCGCGGTGATGCCCTTCCCACCGCCCGTGACGAGCAGGACGTCCCCGGCGTCCAGGGCCGGCTGGCGGTCGGTCGCCCCGCCAACGGCCGCCGGCGTCGCGGACACCGGCAGGGGACGCAGCACCGGAACGGTGCGGAGGTCTTCCTCCCCGTACACGACCTCGCTGAACCCACTGGTCGCCGCCACGTCGGCGACGATGCGGGGCACCAGCTCCCGCACCCGCCGGTCCGACTGCCGGTCCGGCAGCGACAGGGTCACCACGGTGGTCTCGACGTCGGGAGCCTCCAGGTGGAAGGTCTTGGCCAGACCGGCCGCTCCGCGGCGGTCGCCGACCGCGACGAAGCGGGACGGGCCTTGCCGGGACAGCGCGGCACGGGCAGCTGCGATCATCAGCCCCACGTGCTCCTCGGAGCAGTCCCGGGGAAGGCAGAGCAGTACGCCGTTGCCGAGTCCCCCGGCGCCCAGCGCATCGTGCAGCGCAGCGGCGAGCGGGTGCCCTTCCGGGGCGAAGAGCTGCCAGTCCCCGCCTCGCGCCGGGGTGGCGGTGGTGGCAGCGGGGGCACGGTCCGTCGGTACGAGGTCGAGGGCGAAGGCCCGCACCCAGGGACCGACGCCCTGGACCGTGCGCGCCGGCTCCGCTCCACCCTCTTCCGTCTCTGCCAGTTCGTCCAGGAGTCCTGCCAGCTCGGCGAGCGTCGAGGTGGCGAAGGCCGTCGTGACCAGCGGTGCGGTGAGGCCCAGTTCTTGGGAGGCCTGGTTCATGATCTGCCCCACCGTGATGGAGCTGAGGTGCAGTTCGTCCAGGGGGTTGCTGTTCGGGTTCACCGCCTCGACCGGGAGTTCGGCCCGCTCTGCGGCGAGGCGGATCAGCACGTCGAGGCTGTTCTCCGCACCGGGGGCGCCCGCAGCGGCGGACGGGCCCGCTTGGGCCGTGGGGGTGCCTTGTGCTGCAGGGGTCGGTGTGTCGCGGCGCACCTCGGCGAAGGAGAAGTCGCCCTCCGGAGTCGACTCGCAGGGGCTGGCGAAGAACTGGAACTCCTTGTCCAGCGCGAGCGGGCGGGTGAACCGGTCTCGGAACAGTTCCGCGTGCCGCACCGGCGCCCCCAGTGCGTACGCCGCGGCGAGGGCCGTGAGGAGGCCGGACAACGAACCGCTGTCCGTGTCGAGCGAGACGACCGGAACATCGGGGGCGGTCTCCGTCGCGAGGCCGCGGAGGATGTGCCCGGGACCCACTTCGAGCAGGAGGTCGGTGTCCGCCGCGAGGGTCTGCACGGCCTCGCTGAAGCGCACGGGGTCCAGTACCTGCCGGGTCAGGAGTGCCGGTACGTCGGTGTCCTCCGGGAGCACGTCCGCCGTCACGGTGGACACCATGCGGCGCTGCAGCGGCCCGAACGACCGTGTCGCCAGGTACGCCCCGAACGCCTCGGCCGCCGGGGCCACCGCCTCGGAGTGGAAGGCGTGCGAGACGTTGATCGCGGCCGTCCCCAGGCCCTGGGCGGCCGCCGCGGCGCACACCCTCCGAACGGCGTCCACCGGACCGGAAACCACCGTCTGCAGCGGGCTGTTGTACCCGGCGATCACGACCGGCTCGCCGCTGAGCAGGGGCTCGACACGGGCCGCGTCCGCGGCGATGCCGGCCATCGTCCCGTCGCCGTCGCTCGCCTCCGCCATGACCCGACCGCGCTCGCGGGCGATCTGGAGCAGCGCGGCCTCCTCCATCGCGCCGGCCCAGTGCAGCGCCGTGAGCTCGCCGAGACTGTGCCCGGCGGCTCCCGTGGCCTCGATCCCCAGCGAGGACAGCACGCGGAGCCCGGCGAGCGATGAGGTCACGATGCGCGGCTGCGCCACGGCGGTGGCCACCAGGTCTCCGTCGGTGGGCAGGGGATGCGCTCGGTAGAGCTCGTCCACCGCGGCGAAGCGGCGTCGTACGGCGCCGCCGTCGCCCCGGCGCCCCGCCCCCTGTCCCGGGAACAGGAAGCCGATGCGCGGGGCCGTCGCGGTGGTGCCGAGGAAGACTCCTCCGGTCGTGTCGAGGACCGAACGCACTCCGCCGTCGAGGTGGGCCAGCAGTTGGGTGAAGCGTCGTTCGGTCTGCTCCGGGTCGGCCGCGACGACCGCCGCCCGGATGGGGCGCTCGGACAGCTCTTTCTGGAGGGTCGCGGCGAGGTCGCCGATCTCGGCGAACGACAGCTTCGAACTCAGCGCGGCCACTCGGGCCACCTTGCCCCGCAGTTCGGCGATGCCGTCCGCGTCGAGCAGCAACAGCTCCGCGTCCTGGCGCGACCGGACGAGCTTGCGGGTGACGCGGCCGACGTCGGTCTTGCGGACGCCGTCCGCGTGCTCCACCACGATGTGCGCATTGATGCCGCCGAAGCCCATGGACGACACCCCGGCCCGGATCGGCGCGCCCTCCGGCCACGTCTCCGCCTCGTACGGGACGCGCAGTGCCGGCTTCTCACCGGTCAGTTCGGGATGCGGGTCGACGTGGCTGGTGCCGGGCGGGATGACCTGGTGGCGCACCGCCAGGACGGCTTTGAGCAGTCCGGCGACGCCGGCCGCGGCCTTGGTGTGGCCGATGTTTCCCTTCACCGTGCCGATCGCGGCGGGGGCGGCGTCGGGGGCGGCGGCGCGACGGGCCTCGGAGAAGGCACGCAGTTCGGTGGCGTCGCCGACTGCGGTGCCGGTGCCGTGTCCTTCCAGGTAGGCCACCGTGTCGATGCCGAAGCCGGCGGTGGCGTAGGCGCGTTGCAGCGCGAGCCGGTGTCCGCCCGCTTCGGGACGGGTGATGCCGCCCTTGCCGTCGGAGGAGTAGCCCCACCCCTGGATGCTCGCATATCGGAAGCGCCCCTGTTCGAGGGCGTCCTGATTGCGCATCAGTACGAGCATGCCGCAGCCTTCGCCGGGCCAGAAGCCGTTGGATCCACGGTCGTAGACACGCATCTCGCCGGTTGCGAGCGCCCCGGTCTTGGCGAAGCCGATGACTTCGAAGGGGTCGATGCTGAGGTCCACCCCGCCGACGACGGCGACGTCGAGCCGTCCGTCGGTCAGGGCGTCACATGCGGTGGCGACCGAGAGCAGGGAGGAGGAGCAGGCACCGTCGACGGTGAATCCACCGCCCTTGAAGTCGAAGTGGTTGCAGATGCGTCCGGCGATGGTGTTGGCGAGGCCGCCGGCCAGGGTGTCTTCGCCGATGGGCGGGAACGGGCTCTTGTAGCGCTCTTCGAGCTGGTCCAGGAAGCCGGCCAGAGCGGTGTCGTCCCAGCCCTGTTCGCGCAGGGCGGCGCCGACCGTGCGGCGGACGTAGGGCCAGCGCAGCCGCATCAGGTTGGCCCGGCTGAACTCACCGGTCAGCGTGTTGCCGATGATGACCCCGGTGTTGGCCCCGGCCAGGCCCTCTCCGAGCGGAAAGCCCGCGTCTTCGAGTGCTCGGGCCGCGGTGTCGAGCGCGAGCCAGTGCGTCATGTCGGTCGAGCGGAACGTGCTTCCCGCAACCCGGTACTTGACCCGGTCGAACTCGAAGCCGTCGATCACCGCGGCCTTGGCGGAGTAGAAGCGGTCGGGCGCGGTGGGGTCGGGAGAGTAGTAGTCCTCCGCCCTCATCCGCTCGTCGGGCAGCCGGCGGAAGGCCCGTCGTCCGGCCAGGACGTTGCGCCACAGCTCGTTCGGGGACTCGGCGTCGGGGTAGCGACAGGCGATGCCGACGACGGCGATGCGGGAGGGATCTGAGGAACCGGGGTTCCGGGGGGATGGGGTCACGCGGCCACCGCCTCGCTCGTGGGGCTCTCGCCGAGCTCCGTGGATCGGCTCTGGGACGTATCGCGCCGGGCCGTCTCCCGGGAGCGGCGCTTCTGCAGCAGGTGGGCGACCCACCAGCCGATGCCACGCACCGCGCAGACCACCGTGACCGCGAAGAACAGCGTGTAGACGACGTTGAACAGCATCAGGACGCCGTACACCACGGCGACCGAGGCGCCGAAGACGAACTGGTTGCGGGGTTTCATCGGGGTGGTGCCGGGGTCGCTGATCATGTAGTTCGTGAACAGCACGAAGGCCACGCCGCTCATCGGGCCGAGCGCGGAGGCCAGGGCGACGTCCCAGAACTCGTGCCGGATCAGTGCCTGGATCACGAAGCCCCCGACCCAGCCGACGATCAGCGGGATCTTCTTGGTGAGCATCGAGTTGATCACCGTGCCGGCCATGACGATGATCAGCGGGATCGCGACGCGGAAGAAGGTGTCCGCGTTCTCCGTGAACTCATACGGCGGTGCGATGCTCACCCAGGACCCGAAGCACACCAGGGCGAGCGTGATCCCGAAGTTGGACGGGTTCATGTAGTGCCGCATGCGACCGGCGATGGGGGCTTGGAGCACGTGCTTGCCCGCGACGCCGGCGAACACCCCGAAGAGCACCGGGAGCAGCTGGTTGTTGGCGTAGAGCAGCATGTTCACCGCGATGGCCGTGATGTGCGAGGGCAGCAGGAACTCGTAGACGCCGCGCACTCCGTTGCCCAGGAAGCGCGGGGTGCGCCGCTGGGCCCAGGCGCTGAGGACTTCCAGGGCGATCTCTGTGGCGTAGGCGGCGAGGGCCGCGATGATGGGCCAGAGCCAGGGCTGTTCGAAGCCCAGCACGGTGTACCCGAGGATGTTGAACACGCTGATGGAGATCGCGAAGTTGCGCAGTGCGAGATAGCGCGGGTCGCGTGCGGCCCGGGGCTCTGGCGCGGCCGGCCGTGCCGGTGCGGTCGGGGAAGCGGTGGGGGTGGTCATCGGCTCGCAACCTCCTGGGCGTCATCGGTCAGCATGAGCGCGTGGGTGCCGGGGCTGAGCTCCTTGGTCGTCCGGTGCCGTTCGCCGTTCGTGTCCCGCCAGGAGATCTCGACCGTCACCGGCTCCTGCTGCGGGCCCAGTCCGAAGTGCACGTCGAAGCTGCGGAATCCGCTGTGGCCGCCACCTCCGTCGAGCTGCGAGACGCGGGTACCGGCTGCCGAGGTGACCTTGACCGTGGCACCGTACGCGGGCGTCCCGGTGTTCTTGAGCCCCTCGCCTGTTCCCCGATCTCCTTCGACGGAGGGCCGGTAGAGCTTCAGCTCCAGGTGGTTGCCCCGCTGGGGCGACGTGTTGGCGTAGAAGGCCGGCGGCCCCCACTGTCGGGCGACGGCGAAGTCGAGCACGCCGGTTCCGGTGGTGTCACCGGTGGCGAGGGCCCTGGTGGGGATCTTCACGTCGAGCCCGAGCCGCTCGCTGACGTTGACGTACGTGCCGCTCGCGTTCTTCGCGTAGAAGGCGAGGTGGTCGTCGCCGGCGATGTCATCACCCGGCTGGACGTTGGGCCACATCGCGGGGTTGGACAGCAGGTTGTCGTTGGTCATGGCCATCTCCTGGAGCCAGGGCCACCGGTTGATGTCGCCCTTGACGAATCCGGTGGTCTGGAGGATCGACAGCTCGCCCGAGTTGAGGAAGTCGGCCATCTTGGTGTCCCAGCCCCAGCCGCTCCAGGCGACCCCGTGCTCCTGCGCCTCCTGCTCGAAGGGCGCTTCGCCCGCGTCCAGTTTGCGGCGCATCTCCTCGGTGTCCTTGGCCTTGTTGATCCAGAGGAAGTTGCTTTCCTCCAGGCCCCAGGCGGCGGTGATGTTGCTGACCATCATGTCGAAGCTGCCGTTGTGGTCGACATCGGCGAAGTCGACGCCCATGCCCTTGAAGGAACCGTTGCCGAGCACGAACGACTTGGGCACGGTCGACGTGCGCTTGCCCTTGGCCTCGGTGAACCTGATCCGTCCCGGCTCCGAGCGGTTGTAGAGCAAGTGGTCGTGGCCGAAGTCATTGGCGACGTAGAGTTCGTGCAGGCCGTCGCCGGTCAGGTCGGCGCCGGAGATCGCAAGGGTCCATCCGGTGGAGAGCCCGTACGGAATGGCGCCCCTCTCCTCGACGAAGGAAACAGTGGGCTCCGTACCGGCGGTCGCCCCCGCCCAGCGCAGCACGTGGTCGCCACCGGCGTTCTTCGAAGAGGACAGTGAGTCGTTCATCGCGACGTTGTCGAGCCCGTTCGGGTCGAGCACGTCCGAGTCGGGGAAGTAGTTCCCGATGACGAGCGACGGGTGACCGCTGCCGTCCAGGTCGCCGACGTAGACGGCGTCGGTGTTCCAACGGGGACCGTGGTACCGACCGTCGATCGACTGCGAGGGCACCACCTCGCGCGGGACGTACGCGGCCTGCGACGGCGTCGTGGCGCTCGACTTGGCCAGGAAGGCGATGGGGGTGCGGCCCCAGTACGAGACGAGCAGGTCCGTCCGGCCGTCGCCGTTGTAGTCGCCCGGTGTGCATCCCGTGGGTGCCATGGCGGAGTCCATCGGCAGCGGGGCGGCGTCGAGGACGAAGGGGGTGAACCGGTCGGCGGGCGGGGCGGTCGGCGTGTAGGTCACCACCACCTGGTCCGTTCGGGTGTCGACGATGCACATCCCGTCGGCCCTGCCGTGTCCGGTCAGGTCGTTGATCGCAATTCCCGCACCGACCGAGGAGACCCAGGACCGCAGCTTCTCGTACGCCGGATTCACCGTTCGAACGGTGTTCATGCGCTGCGCTTCATAGCCCGGGGGCATGGCGATCGGCATTTCTTTGAACGCGTACTTCGCCGCGGCCTGTTCGCCGCCGGTGACGGCCACGGAAGTCCGTACCGCAAAAAACAGCGACGTGGCCACCAATACCGTCACCAGTCCGGGTGTGAGCCTGCGAAATCGCTCGCGGTGGATCACCGCTCTCTCCTCACTTTCGATCAACTGGGGCAATTGCTCGGCACTCAGTTCGCGTTCCGAGACTGGGATATGGCGGAACGTCTGGCTTCTCTGACGTTGCTCTCCGTCCGGTGTGGAGCGCCGTCCACGGCAAGCTGGGCAAGTTCGGAGAAGTCGCGAGGTCAGGTGGCAGTGATGCTCGGTGGCGGAACAAGTCCACAGCCGGATCTGAGACTCCGAGGGTGTTTCATGACGCAGACGTACGACGACATAGTGGTCGGCTCCGGTTCGGCCGGAGCCGCGCTCGCCGCGCGGCTCAGTGCGGACCCGTCGCGCAGTGTTCTGCTGCTGGAGGCGGGGCCGGATTTCCCCACGGTCGAGGAGACTCCGCAGGACATCCGCAACGGCAGTGCGATGTCCCTGAGCGCACACGACTGGAAATTTCGGGCGGAAATAAGTGACGGCCGCCGAATTCTCTATCCGCGCGGCAAGGTGACGGGGGGGTCCTCTGCCGTGGGGGCCACGATCGCCCTGCGCGGCGTGCCCGAGAACTTCGCGGAATGGGTCTCCGCCGGCAACCCGGCCTGGTCCTGGGAGGACGTTCTTCCGTACTACCGGAAGCTGGAGGACGACCTCGACTTCGGTGGTGAGCAGCTCCACGGCAAGGGCGGTCCCGTACCCGTCCGCCGCTGGCAGGCCGATGAACTGACCCCGGTCCAACGGTCCTTCGTCGAGGCGAGCCTGGCCATGGGCTTTCCCGAGGTCGCGGACCACAACGACCCGACGGCCACCGGAATCGGCCCGATCCCCTCCACCCGTAGGGATCCCGGCACCCGGTTCTCCACCGCCATGGCCTACCTCACCGGGGAGGTCCGCGCCCGGGAGAACCTCACCATCCGCGCACACACCCTGGTCCACCACCTGCTCTTCCAGGGCGACCGCGCCACTGGCGTGGCGGTTTCCACGAAGGGCGGCGCGACGGAGGAGGTGCACGCCCACCGGGTGATCCTGGCGGCGGGTGCGGTGAACTCGCCGACGCTGCTGATGCGCTCCGGCATCGGTCCGGCCGAGGACCTCAGGCGGCTCGGCATCGACGTCCGGTGGGACCGCCCCGGTCTCGGCGCCAATCTGATCGACCACCCGCGGACCGGCGTCTTCATGAGGCCGAGGCCGGGGTCGGTGGACACCACCGACCCGTTCCTGCAGACCATCGTCCGGACCACGGCGAAGGGTTCCACCGACTTCAACGACCTGCAGTACTACCTGGTGAGCCACTTCGACCTGACCATGTTCCCCGATCTGCAGATGCTGGCCCGGGGCAACGTGATCCTCGGCGTCATGGTGGTGGACCAGAAGCCCGAATCCCGTGGACGGCTTCGGTTGAGCACGACCGATCCGTCCGCGGCACCCGACATCGACCTCAACTTCCTGGCAACCGAGCGCGACCTGGAGAAGCTCGTCGACGGCGTGCGGACCTGCTGGGAGCTGGTCGGACATCCGGGCGTCCGGAGCCAGGGGGAGGAGGTCATCGTCCTGGACGACCGTCTCATCGCGGACGACGAGATGGTGCGCCAGTACGTCCGGGTGAGTCTGGACAGCGGCTACCACCCGGTCGGAACCGCCCGCATGGGGCGGGCTTCGGACGAGGGAGCCGTGGTCGACGAGCGGCTCGGGGTCCACGGCACGGAGGGCCTCTACCTGGCCGACGCCTCGGTGATGCCCACCATCGTGAACTGCAACACCAATCTCACTTCGATCATGATCGGCGAACGCCTGGCGGACTGGCTCCTGGAGGGCTGAGGCACCGCGGTCCGCGCGGGCGGGGTGCCCCCACGTCCCGCGCGGACGGCGCGTTTTCGCACGGAAGCGAACCAGAGCGGAGGAAAACCATGGACATGCCCAAGGTGGTCACCCGCGAGGAGTGGCTGCGCGCCCGGAAGGAACTGCTGGAGAGGGAGAAGGAACTGACCAGGCTGCACGACGAGGTCGTCGCGGCCCGACCCAAGCTGCCGATGGTTCGGGTCGAGAAGGAGTACGTCTTCGACGCTCCGCAAGGACCGATGACCCTGCTCGACCTGTTCGAGGGGCGAAAGCAGCTGATCATCCGTCATTTCATGTTCGGTCCGGACCAGGAGGAGGGTTGCATCGGTTGCTCGATGCAGGCCGACTCCGTCGGCCACCTGTCGCACATCAATGCCCGCAACACCACGTTCGTGATGGTCTCCCGCGGACAGCTCCCCAAGCTGGAGGCCTTCAAGAAGCGGATAGGCTGGACCATCCCCTGGGTCTCGTCCTTCGGCACCGACTTCAACCACGACTACAACGTCACCACGGAGCAGGGGGAGCTCCCCGGCGTCAGCGTGTTCCTGCGTGCGGGGACGGACGTCTTCCACACCTACTCGGTGTACGACCGGGGCGGTGACATCTTCAAGAACTTCTACAACTACCTGGACCTGACGCCCCTGGGCCGCCAAGAGGCCGAGCTGGAGTACCCGTGGGACTGGTGGCGGCACCACGACAAGTACGACGACGCGAGCGCGGCAACACCCGGGCAGAACTGGTGGAACGGCACGGACAAGTTCGCCAGCTGACGCGCCGGCCCGACTGGCTCACCGAGCCGCCCGCACTCAGCGCCCTCGTCCTCCTGTCGCTTGCGGGAGGAGCGGTGGGCTGGCGCGTGCAGCACTTCCACGGCCTCTGGGCAGGTGCCCTGCTGGGCCTGTGCGCAGGGGGTGCGCTCGGCGCACTGGTCGAGCACCGCGGCTGACGTCGGAACGCACCTGCGCACAGGCCCGGTTCGGGGCGTGCACCCGACCTCATGGGCCGGGCGCACGCCCCCCACTCATACGGGGACCCGTCGAGAACGCTGGGCTCCGTAGGTCCG
The DNA here is from genome assembly GCF_042742855.1 of Streptomyces sp. NPDC058877. Classification (NCBI taxonomy): domain Bacteria; kingdom Bacillati; phylum Actinomycetota; class Actinomycetes; order Kitasatosporales; family Streptomycetaceae; genus Streptomyces; species Streptomyces sp. NPDC058877. The sequence goes on from NZ_JBHYMF010000012.1 coordinate 12,783, forward strand.
TGCCAGCCCGAACGAGTCGAGCAGATCCGCGTCGAGGAAACCGGAGATCCGGGAGATCTTGTGTCCCGCCAAGGTGAGGACCGTGACCGAGTGTCCGTGGTGGAGGCCGTCGGAGCCGCGCCGGTACAGGGCGAAGGCCGGCTGGCCGTTGGCCGAGGTGGGCACCAACCGGTACCTCCCCCGCGTGGTCAGCACGTGTGTGCCGAAGAAGCGCACGATGGCCTCCCGACCGGTGAACCAACACGGCAAGGGCGGCATCTCGGCGACGGCGTCCTTGGTGAGCAGCTCCAGCAGGGCGTGCACATCGGTGTCCTCGAAGGCCCTCATATAGCGTTCGAGCAGGTGCTGTTGGTCCGGGGTGACGGTGTCGGTGACGTCGTCCTCCACCGGCGCGAGTCGCTGCAGCTGCGCCCGGGCCCGCTGAAGCGCGCTCTTGACCGCGGGGACGCTGGTGCCGAGCAGGTCGGCGACCTCCCCCGCGGACATGGCCAGCACGTCGCGCAGGAGGAGCACCGCCCGCTGCCTGGGCGGGAGCCATTGCAGTGCGGCGATCAACGCCAGTCTGCAGCTGGCCCGGTGGACCACGACGGCCGCCGGGTCGTCCGCGGGCGCCCCCAGCAGTGCACTCGGTACGGGCTGGATCCAGGGCACCTCCGTCATCGAGGTGGCCAGCGGAGCTTCCGGGTCGGCGTGCGGCGTGCCGAGACCGGTCGGCAGCAGCCTGCGGTCGCGGTGTTCGAGGGCGCTCAGGCACACATTGGTGGCGATGCGGTACAGCCAGGTGCGTACGCTTGCCCGCCCCTCGAAGGTGCCGTAGGACCGCCAGGCACGCAGCAGGGTCTCTTGCACCAGGTCCTCTGCGTCGTGGATGGACCCCGCCATTCGGTAGCAGTGCGCAAACAATTCCGTGCGGTATTGGGACAAGACATGTGTGAAGTCCTCTTTCTCGGTCATCAACGGCCTCCACCTCGCGCGCTGTGCCTTACTCGCGGTATTCACGTCGCTCACCCTAAGGGTTGCTGCGCGGGCGATCCCCGGACGCCTCGGAAATGGCCGCGTCCTTGCGGACTCCGTCGACGTGTCCGGCGACGGGGCCAGGCCATGCGTCCGGGATATGCCGAGCCCGATGGCGGGAACTTCCCTACCGATCCAAACGACAACCGGGCGTCGCCCTTCACCGACGCGGGGGACCCGACGAAGCCGTGGCGGGATCCGGAGCACGAGGGCAAGGCGGTCCGCGCCCCCTCCTCGAACGGCCCGGCAGCAGCAGCCAGGCGCGAGGCGCGCCGGAAGGGCCGGACCGGACCTCATCGGGGACATCCGGGAGCGGCCCGTTCACCGGCCCTGGAAAATTTCAGCCAATTCCCCATCGAAGCGACAGGGCAATTTCGAAGATATTCCACCCAAACCTCTCTGGGAGGATCGTCGACAGACTCGTCCGCGGCGCGTCGGAGTACAGGTCACATTCCTGATCAGAGGCAGGAGTCAGGCACATGGGTAATCAATCGGTACCGGGGGTCCGCGTACCCCTGGTCGATGAGGAAGAGGCATCTGGGGCGACTGCCGGTCTCTATGACCGGATCAAGAAGACGACGAACCTCCCGTTCGTTCCCGACATGTTTCGACTCGTCTCCACCAGACCGGACCTCCTCGAAGTCGTACTCGCCGGGTACACCGGAGTATTCAGCGACGGAGTCCTACCGCGCGCAACGCGCGAGATGATTTCCGCGTGGAGTTCGAAGATCAATGGATGCCCCTACTGCGTGGGCACCCACAACTGGTTCCTCACGCAGTTCGGCGGCAGCGCGGAACTCACCCAGGCGATCGCCTCCGCGAACGAGCCGGAAGAACTCCCCATCGACGCGCGCACCCTGGCGCTGATGCAATTGGTGACCCGGGTCAGTCGGGCGGCGTACAAGGTCACGGACGAGGAGTGGGACCGGGTCGCCGCGGCCGGGTGGAGCAACGAGGAGATGCTGGAAGCGGTCTTCACCGCAGCCCTGTTCGCCTTCATCAACCGGCTCGTCGACGGACTCGGACTCGGTTCCTCGGTGGCCCACAGCAGGATCTCCCAGCAGCCCGACGTCGACGTCGAAGGCGTCGCCTGATGGCTGCCCCCCGAGCCGTCCTGCTGACCGGCGCCTCCTCGGGCACCGGCCTGTCGTCCGGCACCGGTCGGGCCGCGGCCCTGCGCCTGCACCGCGCCGGCTGGCCGGTGTACGCGACCGCACGCAATGTCGACGCCCTTGCCGAGCTGGCCGCCGAGGGCATCCAAGTGCTACACCTCGACGTCACCGACGAACGGTCCATGGTCGATGCGGTGGAAAAGATCACCGCTGATCACGGCGGGGTCGGCACCCTGATCAACAACGCGGCCTACAGCCTCAACGGGACGATCGGCGAGACTCCGATCGAGGAGGTGCGGCGGCAGTTCGAGACCAACGTGTTCGGCCTGTCGAGACTGACCCAGCTGGTCCTCCCGGGCATGCGGGCACACGGACAGGGGCGGGTGGTGATCATGTCCTCGATCTTCGGGCAGTTCGCGACGCCCGGCCGCGGCTACTACCAGGCGACCAAGCACGCGCTGGAGGCCATCGGGGACTCGTTGCGACACGAGGTGGCCAAGTTCGGCATCAAGGTGGTGCTCATCGAACCGTCCCCCGTGCTCGGCGGCTTCGTCCCCACCACGGTCGCCGACCTCGGCATGACCCGACAGGAGGGTTCTGAGCTCTACGACGACTTCTGGGAGCACTTCGTCGACTGGCACGGCGCCTACCGGGAGACCGAGCACCCCACGGGACGGGGCCGGATGGCCGTGCGCGCCGAGACCGTGGCCAAAGTGATCGAAAAGGCGGTGACCAGCGACAATCCACGCATCCGCTACCGAATAGGGGTGCCCTCCCGACTGCTACCGCGGATGCGCTGGACCATCGGCGACCGCCTCTTCGAGAAGTTCGTGCGCTCCTTCTTCCCGATCCCGTAAGCGACGGAGCCCCTTGATCATTTTCCTCCCGATGGGGCGGGCCCGGCGGCTGCCCACCCCATCGGGGGAATCGATCTAGCAATCGAGAGCGCAGAACCTCCGCACTAGGCGCCATTGTAGGCGACTTTGCATACTGTTAGTATGCACCGGCACGGAGCAACCGTTCCGGTTGTTTGCTATGACGCCTGTTCCGGCATTAATGCCGGCCGTTCCGTGTGAGGGGTGAATAAAAGCGCGCCATTAATTCTCTGCAGTTCACGGGCTCCATCTGCTTCTTCGCTCGCGATTAGGGAGATGTTTTGCAAGCCGCTGTTGAACGTGTCATAAGGACCATGTGGGACCGCTATGGGGAACCGCTTTCGCTGGATGAAATGGCGAGCACCGCGATTCTCAGCAAGTTCTACTTCTCCAGGCTCTTCAGGGAACTCACCGGAACATCACCCGGCCGATTCCTATCGGCCATCAGGGTGCACAGCGCCAAGAGCCTCCTCCTCGAAACAGGGCTCAGCGTCACCGACATCTCCTACAAGGTGGGCTACAACAGCCTGGGGACGTTCACCAGTCGCTTCACCTGGAGCGTCGGCGTCTCCCCCACGCGCTACCGCACCCTCGCGCACGCGGGCGTCCCCATCCTGCCGAACGTCTTACCCGGGCCGCACGACGAGGGCTGCCCCACCCGCGTGCACGGTTCCGTTTCCGTCCCTCCCACCGAGGTGCCCACCCGGGTCTACGTCGCCGCCTTCAAGGACCCCATCGTGCAAGGGGCTCCAGCCGCCTGCGACATCCTCGACACGGACCGGGAGTACTCCCTCCACGGACTGCCCGACGGCGTGTGGTACCTGCGCGCGGCCGTCGTGGCCAAGTGGGGCGTCGATCCCCGCCCCTGGAACCGCCAGCCGCTGTTCATCGGCGCCGGCGACCCCGTGACCATCCGCTCGGGGCACCCGCTCCGGGTCGACCTGCGCACCCGGGAGTTCCGCTCCTTCGACCTGCCCATCCTCCTCGCCCTGCCCGAACTGGACAGCTGGCAGGCGCCCGAGTACGAGGCGGCAAGACCCAGCGCGGGCTGACACCCCGCCGCCAGAAAGAACCGGCTCGACCCGAGGGGTCGCGGACTTCCGCGACCCCTCAGTCGTTGTTCCTGGCCCCGGCGGCCTTCAAGGAGGCGACGGCCTCCTCCCGGTCCACGCCGACGCTCATGAGCAGTCCGAGGACCTGCGCCTCGAAGCACACGTCCGGCGCGTACGGCTCGACCAGATAGCCACCGAGTTCCAGCGTGACGAGTCCGTGCAACGCGATCCACATCTGGTGGGCCACCAGTTGTGGTTCACCGGGGGCGAAGCGACCCGCCTCCATGCAGCGCTCCACCGCACGCACCAGGAACCTGAGGGTGTACCGGCCGTGCTGGCGGTCCTCATCGGTGAGCGAGAAGCCGCCGAGGACGGCTCCCCCGAACATCACGCTGTAGAGGTGGCGGTGCTCCAGCGCGTTGCGCCGGTAGGCCCATCCGAGGGCCCCGATGTCCGCGACGGGGTCGTCGGACTCCCCGACCGAACCGAGCTGCAGGTCGAGCAGTCGGAAGCCGTCCCGGACCATGGCCCGGACCAGGTCGTCCTTGCCTCCGAACCACGTATAGACGGCCGTGGTGGAGGTGCCCACCTCTGCGGCCAATCGGCGCGTCGAGAGCGCGGCCGGCCCCTCCTCCGCAAGCAACCGAGCTGCGGCTTCGACGAGTTGGGCACCAACGACCGGATCTGCTTCACGTGGGCTCACCCTTGACATCATCGCATGCCGCTGCGAGCCTGCCGTAACGGCGTTACGTAACAGTGATTCAGAGGATGGGCAGCGATGCACACTCATCACGTACACAGCACGTCGCACCTTCTGAGCAGTGGTTATCAGCCGGTGATGGAGGAGAGCACCCTTCTCGACCTCCCCGCACACGGCCGGCTACCAGCAGAGCTGGACGGCACTTTCCTCCGCATCGGCCCCAACTCCCTGCACCGCCACGACCCGGCCCGTGACCACTCCTTCGCCGGCGACGCCATGGTGCACGGCCTTCGACTGCGGGGCGGCAGGGTCGAGTGGTACCGGAACCGCTGGCTGCGCACCGATCGGATCACCCGGGCCTTCGGTGAACTCTCCACGCCCGGACCGCGTCACGGCCTCTCGGACAACGCCAACGCGCACGTCGTGCGCCACGCCGGACGCACCCTGGCACTCGGTGACGGCGGAGTGCTGCCGGCTCAACTCGGGCCCGAGCTCGACACGGTCGCACGCATCGACTTCGAGGGCACCCTGCCCGCCGGCTTCGGCGCCCACCCCTTGGAGGATCCGCTCACACGGGAGCTGTACGCGGTGGCGTACGAGCCCGGACGGCCGGGGGTCGACTACCTGACGCTGGACGCCTCCGGGCGGGTGCGGCACCACGCGAACATCTCGGTGAAGGGCGCTCCGATGATGCACGCCTTCTCCTTGACGGACCGTCACGCAATTCTCTACGACCTTCCGGTCACCTTCAGCGCTGATGCAGCGGCGTCGGGGGCACGGGTCCCCTACGCCTGGGACGAGGGCCACGGCGCGCGCATCGGCATCCTGCCCCGCAACGGAGGAGACGCCGACGTCCTGTGGATGGAGGTCGCCCCCTGCTTCGTCTTCCACCCCGTCAACGCCTACGAGCGCGGCCATGAAGTCGTCGTCGACGTCATCCGGCACGAGCGCGCCTTCGACCACGACCCGCTGCACCCCAGCGAGTCCGTTCCCGTCCTGTGGCGTTGGACCGTGGACCGGCTCGCGGGCACCGTGACCGAATCACAGCTCTCGTCCCGCGTCGCGGAGTTCCCGCGCATCGACGAGCGGTACACGGGCTCCCCGTACCGTTACGCCTTCGCGGTGGGAATGCGTCCGGGCCACGGAGCGGCCCTCGCAGGCCCGTCGATACTGCGCCATGACCTCCTGACCGGCCGGATCGACTCTCATGACCTCGGTCACGGGCGGGAGTCAGGCGAAGCGGTGTTCGTCCCGCGCGATGCCACCGCACCCGAGGGGGACGGCTGGTTGCTCAGCCTCGTGCACGACCCGGCCCGTGACCGCGGCGAGCTGGTCGTACTGGACACGGCCGACTTCACCGGTCCGCCCGTCGCGGTCGTTCCCCTGCCCGTGCGGGTCCCGCACGGCTTCCACTCCCAGTGGGTCGCGAGCAGCTGACCGGACCCGCTCCCCCTCAAGCCGCTTCCGCTCCGCCGAAGGGCGCGAACAGCCGCTCCGATTCCGACGTGACCATCGCCAGGACCCGTTCCGGGTCAGTGGAGCGCGCCAGCAGCATTCCCGCCTCGCGCAGCGCGGCGAAGAGCATGTGACAGCGCACCGTCAGGGTCTCCGCGTCGAGCGCGCTCCCCATGACCGCGCTCATGCTCGACTGGAAGACCCTCAGGGTGTGCTCGCACTCGATCTTCCGGGCCGTCTCCCACCCCAGCACCGCACCCGCGTCCAGCAACGTGATCCGCTGGACTCTGCCGTCCATGCAGTGCTTCAGGAAGAGCCTGGCCCCGTTGCGCAGTGCCGTCTCCGCGTCGGGCGCCCGGGCCGCGGCCTGCTCCAGCTCCGCGGCCACCCGCTCCTGCTGCCGGACGAACACCTCTCGGAACAACTCGGCCTTGTTGCGGAAGTGGTGGTACACCGCCCCCTTGGTCATCCCCGCCGCAGCCACGACGGCGTCCAGCGACGTGCTCGCGTAGCCGTGCGTGCCGAACAACTCTTCTGCGGCGTCCAGCAGCAGACCCAGGGTCACGCTGGGCTGCTCGGTTCGCAGTTCGTTCGTCATCGCCGTCACAACTCCTTGAGGCCTTCTGGGGTCAGCAGGTAGGCGAGGTGGTTCAACTCCGGTTCTTCGACGAGCCCCAGGAGGGCATCACCCACCTGCTCCTCCGTCAGGGTCGGTCCCAGTGACTCCAGGAAGGCCGGGACGTCGGAGCCGCGTCGCGCGGCGTAGGCGGCCACCGCAGCCGCTCCCAGCCCGGTCGACGGGGTGAGCTTGGGCAGCACGGAAACGAAGCGCAGGCCCAGGTCCCGGCGTGCCGACTCGTCGGCGGCATAGGCGGAGAGGAACCTGATCGTCGCTTTGGCCCCCGCATAACCACCGCTGAGATGGGAGCCGTTGAGCGCCGCGCCGCTCGACACGGAAATCACCACGCTTCCCGGCACCAGTGGATGTCGGAGGGCCGCACCGACCCATTCGAAGGCCTGCCGCACATCGGTCTCCCAGGCTTCCCGGAACGTGTCCCACGTGTGCTCGTGCAGAGGGGCGAGGACCGGATTCGCTCCTGCGTTGAGGACCAGTGCGCGGGGTCGGAACTCGTCGATCAGGCGCACGGGCAGTGAGGGATCGGCCGCATCGGCGACCACGGGGACGAATCCGTCCCCCAACGACGCACGGAGTTCCGCGAGCGGGTCCGCACCACGGGCGACGCCGACGACGCGGAAGCCCGTCTCGACCAGCGCGGTCGCGACCCCTCTGCCGAATCCCCGGCTCGCGCCGGTGACGATCGCGGTGATCGGTTCGGTTCGTTCGGTGGGCATGTCGTCTCCTCCGGAGGCGTTCGGTCAGGACTCCCCCGTACAGACCGGAGTCGCAACCGAAAGGAATCGCAGGGCGGCAACGTGCGAGAAGTCACGGCCCCCCGCTGGGCTCCACGATGGCAGCGCCACCGCGAGGCACCAGCGGCACTCCATCCTCACGTGACCGAAGGACACCCATGCCCAGCGCAGGAGACAGAACCCGTTCGGGTGAAACCTCACCCCCAGGATTCGGGCATCCGTTCGGATTTTGGGGCGGCGCGGTCGCTTGCACCCTCGGAGTGCTGCTGTACCTGCTGGTGTACGTCCAGGCCGGGCACGTGGATCACCACATGAACGGCATGCCGATGGACCTCTCGATGACCATCGGCATGACGCTGATCGTCATCGGACTGCTCGCGGCACCGTACGACCTGGTGCCCCGCCGAGGAAGGGAGATCCGGCGCGAGGCCGCACGCATCCGGATCCGCGCACTCGACGACGCCCCCCTGCGGGGCCCGCACATCGCCCTGCTGACCGTGATGGCGATCACCGTGACCATCGACGCGACGAAGCCGACCGCCCTGGCCTTCGTGACACCCGGATTCGCACAGGAATACGGCCTGAAGTCACCCATGAAACGCGGCAGTTCCCTCCCCCTGTCCTGGCTTCCGCTGGCCGGCATCACGGGAACCGCGATCGGCTCCTTCGACCGGCATGACCGCGATCATCGGCGCGATGCCCCTGCTCCTGGCGGCTGCCCTCTTCCTCGGGGGCGGCCCGGAAAGGAAAGCCCGCGGCCCGGAGGGCATCGGCCGGGAACTGATGTCCAGCCGGTCGCGAGGGTCACTGCACGCTCTTCCAAGGAAAGGCAGGACCGAGCATGTTGGTGTCGGTGACGGGTGGAACCGGCTTCGTCGGCGCTCACTCGGTGGCGGCCCTCGTCCGGCGCGGCGCCCGGGTGCGCCTGCTCGTCCGCGACCCCGCACGGGTGGAGGCCTCGCTGGGGCCGCTCGGGGTGCGGTCGGAGGCCGTGGAGGTGGTGACGGGCGAGGTCACCGACGAAAGCGCCGTGAAGCAGGCCGTCGAAGGGGCGGACGCGGTGCTGCACGCAGCATCGGTGTACTCCTTCGACAGCAGGCGGCGCGCCGAGGTGCGGAAGACCAACGCGCGGGGCACCGAAGTGGTCCTCGGTGCGGCGGTGCGCGCCGGAGCGGACCCGGTCGTCCACGTCTCCACCGTGGGTGCGATGTGGCCCGCGGTCGCCGGCACGATCGACGGGGACTCGCCGGTCGGCAGCCCGCGCGAGGCGTACCTGGCGAGCAAGGCCGCTGCGGAGTCGATCGCCCGGCGCCATCAAGCGGCGGGCGCACCCGTGGTGATCAGCTATCCGCCGGCGCTGCTCGGTCCGCACGATCCGTATCTCGGCGATCAGAACGCACGACTGCGGGAAGAATTGAGGGGGTTGATGCCGCTCTGGCCCCTCGGGGGCTTTCCGCTCGGAGACGTCCGCGACACCGCCGAACTCCACGGCCGACTCGTCCTGCGGGAGGTGCCCGGTGGGAACCGGCACTTCGGTCCGAGTCGGTTCGTGACGACACGGGACTACCTCCGAGCGGTCCGTGCGGCCACCGGTCGTCGGCTTCCCGCCGCCTTCCTCCCGGCCCGCGCCGTACTTCCCTTCGGCCTGCTCGCGGACCTGTTGCAACGGGTGTGGCCCTGGCACGTTCCGGCGGAGTACGGGGCCGTCTACACCTGTGCACACGCGGTGCCCGTGGACGAGCGCGCCGCAACCGGCGGTGTCGTCGCCCGCCCCCTCGTCGAGACGGTCGCCGACACGGTCCGCTGGCTGCACGAGGCGGGACACCTCTCGAAGCGGCAGGCCGGTTCGGCCGTGGCACCGCACGCCCCCATCCGCCCCGAGCCCGAGGACACGCACGCATGACCGGACCACAGCGCCCCAAGGACTTCTACGGAACCGCGTACCGGGACGTCCGTGATGACATCGCCCGCCTCCTCCGAGACCGCCCCGATGCCGCGGAGCTAGCCGTGCCCGCGTGCCCCGCCTGGAACGTGCGCGACCTCGTCGGACACCTGCTCCAGGTCTGTCGGAGGGTCGTCGCCGAAGACCCCCGCGAGCTGCCCGATGTCCCACCGCCCGAGCAGCACCGACCGATCGATGAACTCCTTTCCGAATGGGCTTCGTTGGACGAGCCGGTGCGGGAGGCGCTGGAGCACGCCCCAGGGCTGCGGCCCCGCATTGCGCTCATGGACCTCGTCTCCCACCACCTCGACGTCCGCCGCGCGCTGGGCGTGCCGTTGGCCGGTGATCACTCCGCCTTCCGGGACGCCCTCGAACTGGTGACCCTGGGCTTCGGCCTGTCGCTGGTCGAGCACGGGCTGCCGGCGCTGCACGTCGAGACCCCGGACGGGTCCTGGACGATCGGTGAGGGCGAGGCCACGGCGACGATGGGCGGCGGAAGCCTGGACGTGTTCCGCTCGCTCACCGGCAGGCGGACACTCGTCCAGATCGGCGAACTGGCCTGGAGCGCACCCCCGGAGCCCTGGCGGCCGGCTTTCACCTGGGGCCCCTTCACTCCTCCCCCGCACCCCACCGAGAACCTGACGTCCGACTGATGGGGAACCCGTGCGCCTGTCCGAACTCCACCGTCGCAGCGGGGTCTCCACCGCATCGATCAAGTACTACCTGCGGGAAGGACTGCTACCGCCGGGCCGCACGACCGCAGCGAACCAGGCCCAGTACGACGAGTCGCACCTGCACCGCTTGAAACTCATCCGGGCCCTGATCGGCGTCAGGGGACTCTCGGTCAGCGACGCCAAGCAGGTCCTCGCCCTCCTGTCCTCCGACGAGGCCCGCTCCCCCGACCGACTCGGCGGGGTCCTCCGCCTGTTGCCCGGCACGGACCTCGCTCCGAACGGGCACGAGGATCCGCGGACGGACGCTTCCGAGACGAACGCGCTGATGGAGAAGCTGGGTTGGAGGGTGCCGGAGGGACACCCCGCACGACGGACCATCAGCCGCTCCCTGCACGCCCTGCGCTCGCTCGGCCTGGAGGTCGACTGGACGATGCTCCTTCCCTACGCGCGGATCGCCGAGCAGACCGCCACGCTGGACCTGGACCGTGCGAGGCCGTCGACGGACCCCGGCGAAAGGGCGGAACACGTCGTCCTCCTGGCCCTTCTCCTCGAACCCGCACTGCTCGCTCTGCGCCGATTGGCCCAGGAGTCCGAATCCACCGCCCGACACGAATGATGGGGCAAACGTCCAGGGCAAGCTGCAAGGAGCTCGGACCTTCGCACTTCTTCGAGCAGGACCGAAAGGTCTGGTGGAGCTCCGGTCGTGTGGGCCTCTTGCTGATTCGCTCCATGGCGCGTGTCGTCGCGTCAGTGCACGTCGAACTCGTAGCCGTGCCGCATGTCCACGGGGCAGCCGAACACCCGGAGGTCTCCCCATCTGCCCACGGTGATGCGCGTGGTGTGGTCGCTGGCCACGGTGAACAGCAGTCTCATGGGGGTGTCACACTTACGGCAGCGGAACTCCCACGGTTCGGTGAGGTGCCAGGTGGCCAGCCACCGAACTTGCATCCCGCCACCCGCGTGATGACGTCGCCCCCGTCCTCGTCGGAGGTTTCCTCCACCAGCCGTTCCACGTCATCCGCGACGTCGTCCGGCAGTCCCCCAGGATAGGGAAAATCGGTCAGCGGTACGGGGGTCAGCAGGCACGGCCGGGGCGAGAAGCCGTGGTCGTCGCCTTCCTGCCGCAGGGGCGCGGGGGCCGGAAAGGGTTCCTGTGGCAGGTCGGCTGCCCGCCGCCAGCGAATCTCCACGACCGGGCTTCCGTCCGCGTGCGGAGCCGGCGGGTCCCCGTGCGGGTTCGGGCGCCACAGCAGCTGGAACACATCGGCTCCCTGCGGCCACCAGTCTCCCGGCGCGTCCCGTCGCAAGACCTGCACCACCGGAACCATTGCCACTGGCGGCAGCCCGGACGGCTCCAGTTCGTCCGGCACGGAGCAGTGCGGCCACGGCTCATGTACCGGCCAGCGCATCGGCCCGGCAATGGAGCTGTCCTGGTGCCCTGGTTTCCCGGGCGTCGGATGGAGGACGACCGCGGGCCGGGCGTACGGCGCAAGAGCAGGGACTGCGGCGAGAACGGCCTCAGCGGACGGCCTGTTCGAGTACGGAAGCACGATCGAACGTTACGCGGGCCCCTAGAAGGCAACGACCGCATGATCAAGGCCCCCGCGGTCACGGGAGGGGCGCCGCACGCCGACCGCGCTCTCCGGACCGGCGGGGCGCCGAGAACGCAACCGATCCGTCCACCCGGCACGAGGGCCGGCCGGATCAGGCCCGGTCCGTCAACTCCTCCGCGAACACCTGGGACAGCGGCTGCGGTCCCACGTACTGCTGGCAATTGCACTGGCCGGCCTCGTACCGCAGCGGGTTCTTCTGTTCGTCCCAGGCCGTCGGAACTTCGACCCGCTCGTGGCACCGGCCCTGCTTGTCGTGCTTGGCAAGGTGATGCGTGCACCCGCAGATGGGCTCCGGCGGCCGGTGCGCCGCTTCTACGGCCAGACGCTCCTGCTTCGCGGCCTCCAACAGCTCCAGCTTGCGGTCGTGGCGGTTGCGCAGCGCCGTGCGTACGGTGTCGGCCGCCCAAGCGAAGCCACCCGTCCAGAAGATGATGAGGACCCACCAGAACCAGGCCATAAGAAACTCCTTCCCCCTTGGTCTGTCACCCATCAGGATAGGTCCGGTCCTCGCACATCAGACCTGGTGGGGCCCGAGGGGCACGCCCTCCCCGCCACGGCCCCGCTCCGCCCCTTCCTCCGCGCCCACCCGCGCCACGGCCGGCCCCGTGCGCGGCCGGGGGAAGCAGTCGCCCGCGCCGTCGATTCCGCTGTTGCCCACACCGGAACGGACCCTCACGACCGCGTGGCCACCCCACACCCGCCGTCCGCGGAGGCCATGCGCTCGTCGAAGGACCTGCTGCGGTCATAGGGGTCGACCGGTGGGGCGCCTCCGGTGGAGGGCCGTTCGTTGCCGAACGTCGGCGTCAGGAAACCGTTGTGGGTGTCGCAGCCACCGTTCGTCATGTCGAGCTTGTAGGACACGAGGGAAAAGGTTCCCGACTCGGTGATGACGTCGGCCGGGTCGTCCCAGCTCATCACCACTTCGCGCCGAACGATCGTGCGTACGACCTGGTCACCGCCCTCCGCGGGCGTCACCGGATACACGAACGTGACGTCGCCGGTCACGTGGACCGCACCCCGCTCGCCTTCCCGATAGGTCAACTGCCCCCGGGTCTTCACCACGTCCCCGACGAGGTGCACCTGCGAGCTCTGGAAGCGGCTGAACAGCAGCAGCGGGTCGTTCTTCTCGTCGGGCGTCCGGAACGCGACCCGCAGGAAGTCCTGGACGTCCCGTTGGTGCGGGTTGATCAACGTGATCGCCTTCTCCGGGCGCGAGCCCGTCAGCACCGCGGGGTCCAGGTTGGACGCGACGAGGAAGTCCCGGCTCCGTTCGAGGGCCTGGGCCACCTGGGGCGCGCTCATCCACCCGGTCGCCCTGGCCTCCGGCACGGTGATCCCTGCCGCACCGCTCGCCCAACGCGCCGCGGGCGACCCCTTGAAGGGTTCGGCGAGGGTGGGTCGTTCGGCCGGCTCCATTGGAGGTGCTTCCCCCGGGTCCCCCGTCTCGGGAGCCAATGGCCGGCTCTCCTGGCTCTCCTGGCTTCCGCTACCGAACCAGCCGGCGACCCGCTCCGGTGCCACGGCGACGACCAGCAGGGCCACCGACGCCACGAAGCCGGCCACGTACCAGCCCTTGCGCCGTCGGGGCGCGGGCGGGGTGTACGTACGCCATCCATCGGGCTGGCCGAGCCCCTCCCCCGGTCGGCTCCCGACGCTGCGGGCCTGCGCGGACGGCTCCCTCGGCGCGTTCGCCGATCCCTCCATCGACTCGCGCAGGAAACGCTCCCACTCCTCGTCCGACAGGGACGCCCCGTCCCGGTCCCCACCCACGGCCATGCCAAGCTCCCGTCTTCCCCGCGCGAAGCCCCCACAGGATCGCGACCATATGATCGCATGATCCATTTCTATGGGTGTGCCGCGCCGAACCCGCCGGCGGGTCCCACCCGCCGGGCGTCAGCACCGCTGGGCGCTCAGCGCCGCACCTGGAGTCCGATCCCCGCCGGTCGCGAAGGCGTCCGTCGTGGACGACGCGGTGCGGCAGAGCTCCCCGAGCCCGGCCGCGCCGGAGGAGTCGGGCCGGGGAGCCGGGCCGGGGAGCGTGGCGGCCGGACCCGACCGGTCTCCACGGGGCAGCCGAGCGTCAGGCGCTCATGACGTGCCGCCGGCCCCACCGGTGTCCAGGGAGCAGTCGTTGGCCGAAGCCACCGCGGTCCGGCCGGCGGGCAGGGCGACGGTGCCCGAGGCCGGCGGGCGGTGCCCCTCGGCGAGCCAACCCTCCAGCGCGCTGAAGGCCTCCCGGTAGCACGGCGCGAGGGGCCGCAGCCGGTCCGGAAACACGTCCGCGAGGGCGTCGGTGTGGGTGCCGCCTTCGATGCGGTAGTAGCGGTGCAGGCGTTCCCGGCCGGCTTCGCGCACCATGCGGGCGTAGACGTCGGAGTCCTGGCTGATGGGCAGCAGGGCGTCCAGGGTTCCGTGCAGGGTGATCAGGGGCTTGCCGATGCGTCCGGTCAGCGCGATCTTCTCGACGGCCCGCCGGACCTCTTCGGGGCGGGTGGCGTAGTCGTAGTCGGTGTCACAGGCGGGCGTGCCCGTCGCGCAGTACGGGGTGCCCGCTTCGGTGGCGCCGTCGAAGTCGGGGTCCAACTCCTCGCGGTAGATGCGCTGGGTCAGGTCCCAGTAGACCTTGTGGTGGTACGGCCAGAGGAACTCGGTCTCGGCGGGGAACCCGGCCGCGTGCATGGCTTCCCGGGCCCGTTCGGCTCCTTCGCCGCCCGCTGCGTACACGGGATGGGCGCGCAGGGCCTTCGGCAGGAAGTCCAGCAGGGTGGGGCCGTCGGCACGCCAGAGGGTGCCCTCCCAGTCCACACCGCCGTCGTAGAGCTCGGGGTGGTTCTCCAACTGCCAGCGCACCAGGTAGCCGCCGTTGGACAGACCCGCGGCCAGGGTGCGGGACGGGGGCCGGTGGTACCGCTGGGAGATCGTGGCGCGAGCGGCACGGGTGAGCTGGGTGACCCGGTCGTTCCACTCGGCGATCGCGTCGCCGGGTGCCTTTCCGTCCCGGTAGAAGGCGAGCCCGGTGTTGCCCTTGTCGGTGGCGGCGTAGGCGTAACCACGGGCCAGCGCCCCGTCAGCGATGGCGCGGTCGTTGGCGTACTGCTCGCGGTTTCCGGGGGTGCCGGCCACGACGAGACCGCCGTTCCAGTGGTCGGGCAGGCGGATGACGAACTGGGCGTCGTGGTTCCAGCCGTGGTTGGTGTTGGTGGTGGACGTGTCGGGGAAGTAGCCGTCGATCTGGATGCCGGGCACTCCATTGGGGACGGTCAGCTCCTTCGGCGTCAGTCCCGCCCAATCGGCCGGATCGGTGTGCCCGGAGGCGACCGTGCCGGCCGTGGTGAGTTCGTCCAGGCACGCCGTCTGCTGGAGTTCGGCGCCCGGGACGCGAAGGTGGCCCATGCGGGCGCAGTGGCCCGCGCGGACGACGGGGTCCGCCGTCGCCGTCGCCGGCACCGCGGCGAGGGTGAGGGCAGCGAGGACGAGGGCCATCGGCCCGCCCCGCCGCCAGGAGTGCGAGGGGGAGGGGAAGGGGGAACGATGCATCGACGTGCCTCCGGGGCTCGTGGACGGGGACCTGCGGGAGGCTATGGCGCCGATCGGGCGCGGGACATGGGTACGCAGCCCACCGTCAGCACCTCTCTGGTGGGCTTGGCCACCATCCCGCCGCCGAGGAGGAGGGCGGACCCGCGCGGGCTCTGCTCCTGACTTCCGATCATGGGCTCGCCCCGTGGGCGGTCTTGGCATTCTCCTCGGGCGAGCCCGGCCGCCCCGCCCCCGTCGCCCCGGACCGACGGGTCCGCACCCTGCACACGGCACCGCCGGCACGGTCCTGCCCGCGGCCGGCGGCACGACGGCGCCCCGTCCTGCGGGGGCGGACGCCTGATCGCCGGCGCGGCAGACGGGCGCTTCCGGGGCCATGCGCCGACGGCCGGGCCGGCATGGTGCATGATGAGGGCCGGAGGGGATTTGAATGCGTTCAGAAATCCAGATGCCGGTGTCGGTCCGCGCCCGGGGACGCGCGAAGGACAGGTTCGGCGCCGTACTGACGGCGTCCGTCTCGGTGCTGTTCGTCGAGGCCGTGATCGGGATCACCGCGAACTTCACCTGGGAGCAGACGCAGGAAAGACCGCCCTTGCCCTACAACGCGCTGGGACTCGCCGTGCTGGTGATCGCCGCGCCGTTCATCGCGGCGCTCGGAGCCGTCCTGGGCACCCTGGTGACGGTCGGTGCGGTGATGCCGCTGCTGTCCGCGGCCTCATGGCTCGGCCGGAGGTTCTCCGGGCGGGAGGCATGGTGGTGGGTGCCCGTGACGACCGCCGCCGCGACCGCCCCACCGACCCTGGCACTGGCTCTCCTCACCGAGGCCGGCGTCGTGGCGTGCTCGGGCGGCTGGCTCGCCGTGACGGCCGCGCTGACCGCCCCCGCCCTGGTCGCCCGCAGACTGCTGCTGCCGGGGCGTCCGGCGCTCTCCGGAACCACGATGTTCGGACGGATCGCGCTGTACGGGACGCTCGCCGCCGTGACGGCCTGGACCCTCGCCGGCATCGCCCTGTACGCCGGCATCGGATACGAGCCCCCACGGCTGAGCACCGAGCAGATCGCCGGCACGTACTCCGACGGCAAGGGCGGCATCCTCACCCTCGCTCCGGACGGCACGGCCACCGCGACCCGTGTCGACACCTTCGCCTTCGACGACTCCCTCGACCCCTTCGAGCCCCAGGTCCACGCATGCACCGGCACGGGCACCTGGGCCTACGACCCCGCCGACGGCCCCCGCTCCCAGCAGGTCGACGTCACCGTCGACGCCTGCCCCGTGGGCATGGGGAACTGGGGGGTCTACGGCACCCGTGAGCACCCGAAGCTGTACGTCTTCATCGGTGACCCCGACGCGTGGGAGCTCTACGTCCTGCGGCATCACTAGCTCCACCGCCCGAGGGGGCGGCAGACGGACGCGGGAGCCCGAACCGGGAAGGCCGGCCGTGCACCGGGACGCGCTCCGCCGGGCGGCACCGGCTCGGGGGATTGCCGCCGTGGAGGCCGGGCCACCGGTCGTGAGCCGCCCGTCCCTCCCTCCCTCCGGGTCGGCGGGTTGCCGGGTTCTGGCAACGGGCCAGCACACCGGCTGCCGGGCTCCGCCGTTGCGGGGTGTCGGGGTCGGGGAACAGCATGGGCACGCGGCTGCACGGGTCGGCACGCAGAGCCGCGTCCCACCCGTACGACGGCAGGTCAGAACGCCCCGGCCTCGATGGGGGGCGTCGCCCGGGGCGTCACCGCCGGGTCACCACCGGCCTCGGCAGCCCCCGGCCCCGTGATGTGCGCGGCCTGCGCGGACGAAGGAGGAAGTAGATGGGCGCGGTCCTGATCCTGTTCGGCCTGCTCGGTGGAGTCGGCTTGCTGTTGGTGATCCTGCTGATGCGCCGCTCCGGCGGTCGGACGGACAGCGCCGACGGGCTACGGATCGAACACGAGGCCCGGCGCCAGGCCCGGACCGATCGCGTCTCCTACGACGCCTTCGCCGTCCACAACGCGATGCCCACCGCCAGCGACGGCTACCAACGGCGCCGGGGCTGAGCCGACCGGCCGGACTCCGTGCCGTTCGGACTCCGTGCCGTTCGGCAACGGTTCTCCGACGTCCCCCCGACGACGTGGATTCGCCCGACGCCGAGCACCTCGCCCGCTGCGTGCAGGCGTTCTCCCACCAGTGCGCACCGGGCACGACCCGGATCCGCTTCCGCTCGACGACCGGAAGCGCACCCTGCCGACCGGGCGACCGGAAAGGGGCGCGATGCGCACCTCTCGCCCAATCCCGCCGGCAGCCGCGGGGGCAGGTGTCCGCCCACCCGGGGAACCCCGGATCAGCGCACCCTCCCCCGCGCCTTCAGCTGCGTCGCCGGGACCTCCGGGGCGTCCAGCCGGTCCCCGTCGTACCCCTTGACCTCGCCGAAGCGGTCGCCCGTCATCCACGCCTCCCGCGCCTCGCGGATCTCCTCGTCCGTGCGGCCCACGAAGTTCCACCACATCACGATCTCCTCCTCGAAGGGCTCCCCGCCGAGGAGCATCAGGCCCGCGTCCGAGACGGCGCGGAGGGGGAGCTCGGCGCGACCGCAGCCCAGGTAGAGCATCGAACCGGGCAGGACGGGGACGCCGTCGACGAGGGCCTCGCCGGACATGGCGAGGACCGCGTATTCGAAGTCGGGCTCCAGGGGCAGCAGGGCCTCGGCGTCCGCGGCGAGGGCGAGGTCTGCGCCGACGAGGGGGGAGTACGCGGTGCCCGGCGAAACGGCGCCGTCGAGCGCTCCGAGGATCACCGTGGCGGTGAGGCCGGGCGCGGTGACCCGGGGAAGGTCGGCATGGTGCTGGAAGTGCGGTTCGACGTGGCGGTGGGCGCCGGGAAGCGCGACCCAGAGTTGCGCTCCGTGCAGGAAGCGGGCGTGCGACCGGGGGCTCTCCTCCGAGTGGGAGATCGCGCGACCCGAGGTCATCAGGCCCAGTTCGCGCGGACGGATCGTCTGCAGGCTGCCGAGCGAGTCGCGGTGCAGGACTTCCCCCTCGTGGAGCCAGCTGACCGTCTGCAGCCCCGTGTGGGGGTGGGGCGGGACCTGCATGCCGGGTTCGTCGGCGATGTCGTCGGGACCGTAGTGGTCGACGAAGGCCCAGGCTCCGACCATGCGCCGGCCGAGGTTCGGGAGCAGCCTGCGGACCTCGGTCGACTCTCCGAGCCGGACGTGACGGGGGCTGAGCAGCTCCCGTACCGGCTCGGCGACGACGAAGCCCCGACCGCCGCACACGGTCAGCGCGGCCTGACGATCAAGATTGCTCATGAGGCTCAACCCATTCTTAGTGGAATGTTCAACAGGCTGGTGGTGTTGACCCGGGCGACCACCTCACAGAGTGGCAGATCAGGGGCTCCGGAAAGGGCGAGCAAGTGAGCGACACGTACTACGAGTTCGGAACGGCCGGAGAGCGCTGGGACCGGGCCCGGCTCTTCTTCGAGGCGAAGGAGTACGGAACCGCCGTCCGCATCCTGCGGGGCCTCGTCGCCGAGCACCCGGACCAGACGGCCCAGCGACTCCTCCTGGCCAGGGCCTACTACCACTCCGCCCAGCTGTCCCGCGCCGAGGCCGAGCTGCGCACGATCCTGGAGCACGACCCGGTCGAGCACTACGCCCGCTTGATGCTCGGACGCACCCTGGAGCGCCAGGGCCGCCCCGACGAGGCCGCGCCGCACCTGCGGATGGCCGCGGCGATGGCGGGCGAGGTTCCCTCTTAACGCAGATCTGATACCCCCGCACGGTATCTTCGCCGCGGAGGTCATGACTGTGCGCACACACCCGGCGGGAAGCCGTGGGCGAGCAGGGGGTGCCGTGGCGCACCTCCTGCTCGTGGCCGTGCTCGCACTCGGGGTGTTCCTGATGCACTCCGTCGGTCACCCCGAGGGTTCGGGCGGGAACACGAGCGGCGCTTCCGCCCCTCATCACGGCACTTCCCAGGTCGATGCGGAGCACGTCTCCGCGGCACACGGCGAGGGGAGCACCGGCACCCGGCACGAGCCGGGCCCGGGCACGGACCTGACCGTGCTGTGCGTGGCCGTCCTCGGCTCCTGGCTGCTGGCCGGCCTCGTCAGGGCGGCACTCGGGCGCCGTCCCGACCGGCTCGCCCCCTTCCTCGCACGGTTCCGGCCCTCGCTCGGCCCGCACGCTCCGCCGCTCAGCCCCCCGTACCCCGCACGCTCGTCCGTCCTGCGGATCTAGACCGCTCCGCCGTCACGGGCCGCCCTCGGCCGCCCGTGCCCCACCCGGTCAGTCCTTTCCGTACGCACGAACACCACACGAGGTACCTCCGCCATGCGTGCCCCCATCCGTCCCACCACCCGTCGGCTCGCCCTCGTCGGCGCCGTCACCGGAGCGGCCTTCCTCCTCGCCGCCTGCGGCACCGACGACGACGCTCGAAGGAACGACGGCGGCACGTCCGCCGCCTCCCCGGACGCAGCAGCTTCCCCCGAGACCGCCGCAGGCGGCGGCGCCGCACCCGGCGCCTTCAACGACGCGGACGTCATGTTCGCGCAGATGATGATCCCCCACCACGAGCAGGCCCTGGAGATGGCGAGGCTCGCCGAAGGCCGGGCCTCGGACCCCGAGGTCAAGGAACTGGTGGCGGCGATCGAGCAGGCCCAGGACCCGGAGATCCAGAAGATGAAGGCCTGGCTGAAGGGCTGGGGTGCCCCCGGGGCCGCCGAGCACGGCTCCGGACACGGCATGGCCGGGATGATGTCCGCGCAGGACATGGAGCGTCTGGCCGCAGCCGAGGGCGAAAGCTTCGACCGCGCGTTCGCCGAGCTGATGACCGCCCACCACGACGGAGCCGTCGCCATGGCGAAGGACGAACTGCGGAAGGGGCTCAACCCCACGGCCAAGGAGCTGGCCGACGACGTCGTCCGGACGCAGTCCGCCGAGATCGGGCGACTGCGGACCGTCCTCGACCGGCTCTGATACCGCCCCGTCACCCCGCGCGCCGCGGCTCGTCCCCCGCGGGGTACGAGCCGCCGTGCCCTCCCTCATCCCTTCGGCGAAGGAACCATGAACACGACCTCTTCCGGCCGCCGCCCGGCCGTATCCATCGGCGCCGCCCTCGGCGCCGTCGTCCTCGCCCTGGCCCTCGGTGCCTGTTCCTCGGGGAACACGGCCGACGGAGCCGGATCCGACCCGGTCCTCAGCCACGTCCACGGCCTCGGACTGCACGACGACACCCTCTACGTCGCCACCCACCAGGGCCTCCACACCCCGGACCCCGAAGGCAGGCCGACCCCGGTCGGCGACCGGCGCGACGACTTCATGGGCTTCACGGTCACCGGTGCGGGCACCTTCCTCGCGAGCGGACACCCTGCGCCCGGCACCGGCAGCAAGGGGCCCGCCGACCTGGGACTCATCGCCTCGACGGACTCCGGCCTCAGCTGGCAGGAGAAGTCCCTCGCGGGGAAGGTCGACTTCCACGCCCTCGACACCGCGTCCGACTCCACCGTCTACGGCTACGACGGCGCCGCCGGCCTCCTGCGGGTGAGCTCCGACGGGGTCACCTGGGAGGACCGCGCGACCCTGCGCGCACTCGACATCGCCGTCTCCCCCGATGCGCCGGGAACCGTCCTCGCCACCACCGAGGCCGGCGTGGTCCGCTCCACGGACGGTGGCCGGACCTTCGCGGCGGCTTCCGGCCCGGTCCTCGCATACGTCTCCTGGGGGACTGCTGACGCCCCGTTCGGCATCGACCCGAGCGGTGTCCTCTTCCGCGGCACCTCCGACGGCACCGCCTGGGAGAGGGTCGGTGGCGTGCCGGGCGGAGCCCCGCAGGCGCTCACCGCCGTGGACGGCAGCCGGCTGTTCGTCGCCACCCAGGACGGGGTGTACGAGTCACGGGACGGGGGTCGCGGCTTCGACCGGCGCATGGCGGTGGAGACCGGGAACGACGGCCACTGAGCAGCGGGGCGTTCCGCCCGCCCGGGGAGCGGGCGGGCGGCCCCGTCCGTCACGCGCCGCCGCGCCGCTCGACGACCACCTCGCCACCGACCGCCACCGTCTCCGCCACCGTGCCCGGGATCTCCTCGGGGTCCACGCGGAGGATGTCGCGGGAGAGGACGACGAAGTCGGCGAGCTTCCCCACCGTCAACGAGCCCCGCTCGTGTTCGAGGAAGTTGGCGTGGGCGGAGCCCATCGTGTAGCCCTCGACGGCGGTGGCGACGTCGATCGTCTCGCCCGCCGTCCAGGGCTCGCCACCACCGCGCGGACGGCGGGTGACGGCTGCGTGGATGCCGACCATGGGGTCCATCTCGGCGACGTTCCAGTCGCTGGAGAGCGCGAGGACCGCTCCTGCCTCGTTCAGGCTGCGCAGCGGCCAGGCCTTGTGCCAGCGCTCCGGGCCGACGTTCTCGGCCCAGTCCCGGCCGGGGCCCGCGATGTCCGGGGCGGCGTGTCGGGGCTGCATGCAGGCGGTGACGCCGAGGGCGGCGAAGCGCGGGGTGTCGGCGGGGTCGAGGCATTCGACGTGCACGATCTGGTGGCGCGCGTCGCGGGGCCCGTTGACGGCGCGCGCCCGTTCCACGGCGTCCAGCACGGTGCGGATGCCCCGGTCGCCGGTGGCGTGGACGAAGCACTGGAAGCCGCGCGCGTCGAGTCGGGTGAGCAGCTCGGCGAACTCCTCGGCCGGGTAGAAGGTGTCGCCCCGGTGGTGGGAGCAGCCGGCGTACGGTTCCAGGAGCGCGGCGGTGCGGGGCTCGACGACGTCGTCGATGTACAGCTTGAGCGGACCGACCCGGAACCGGTCGTCGGCGTACCGGGCTGCCGCGGCCTGGAAGGCGTCGAGGTCCGCGGTGCTGGTGCCGCGCGGGTGGAAGAGTGCGGCAACGATCCGGGAACGCAACCGCCCCTCGGCGCGGGCGCGCTCGAAGAGGGCGAGGTCGTCGAGGGAGTTCTGCGGCTCGACGACGGTGGTGATGCCGTAGCCGATGGCGTCGTCCAGGCTCTTGGCGAGCCGTGCGTACTGGCGGTCCGGCGAGGCCCAGGGCAGGCCGAGCGCGCGCAGGGCGCGATGGCCTTCGCGGGAGAGGCCCTTGACGGCGAAGTCCTTGACGAAGCCGGTGGGTTCGCCGGTGGCCGGGTCGGTGACGGCCCGTCCGAAGGGCAGGTCGGTGTGGTCGCGGTCGATGCCGAGGCGGCGGAGGCCTGCGGTGTTGAGCCAGGCGGTGTGGACGTCGTAGCTGAGGACGAGGGCCGGGGTGTCACCGGTGGCCGGGTCCAGGTCGGCGGCGGTGGGCATCCGCCCCTCGGGGACGGCCGAGTAGTCGAAGGCCTCGGCCTCGATCCATTCGGCGTCCGGATGGGCGGCGTGCCAGGTGCGGATGCGTCGGTGGATCTCGTCGAGGTCGCCGGCTCCGGCGAGTTGGGCGCAGGCGTCGTCAGAGCCGAGGCGGACGTGGTTGTGGGCGTCGACGAAACCGGGCAGGACGAGGCGTCCGGCGGCGTCGAGGACCCGCGTGTCGGGTCCGGTCCAGACGTCGGCCCCGGCATCGGAGCCGATCCAGACGATGCGGCCGGCACGGACGGCGAGGGCTTGGGCCTCGGGAAGCTCGGGGTCGACGGTGTGGATGCGGGCCCCGGTGAGGACGAGGTCGGCGGGGATGCGGTTCATGGGGTGCGGCTCCGTGTCGTACGGGTGGTGGGGCGGGCCGGGGCGGGACACCGACCGGGAGCGTGGCCGTGCGTGCTGGGGCACGGGGGTGCTCCCCGCGCAGGGCGGGTGGGGGTGCTCAGGAGGTGACCGGGGTGACCCGCCCGCGGGCGAGGAGCACATAGGTCAGGGCGGAGACGACCGAACCGAGCAGGGTGAGGTCCGCGCCGCCGAGCGGGGCGACGAGCGGACCGGTCCACAGTTCGGAGTCACAGGTCAGCGCCGAGAAGAGCAGTCCGGTGAGGAGCGCGGCCGCGCCGGCCGGATGCCAGCCGGACCGGTACCAGTAGGCGCCGCTTCCGTCGGCGTGTAGCGCATCGGTGTCGTAGGTGCAGCGGCGGAGCACCATGTCGGCGAGGAAGACCCCGCCCCAGGGGGCGAAGACGATGATCAGGAGGGAGAGGAAGGAGAGGAGCGAGGTGGTGAAGTCGGCGAGGAAGAGTGCGCCGAGGGAGCCCACCGCGGTGACGGCCGCGCTGATGACGATGGCGCGGGCCCGGGTCCAGGGGATGCCGAGGACCTGGAGGTTCAGGCTCGACGAGTAGAGCGTGATGATCGAGTTGGTGACGGAGCCGCCGAGGACCAGTGCGAGGAAGAGGGGTTGGAACCAGCCGGGGAGGAGGCTCTCGGTGCCTGCGACGGCGTCGGTCATGTCGACCTGGGTCGCTGCGGCGACTCCGGCGACGCCCAGGGCCACGGAGGAGAGGAAGCCGCCGAGGGCGCCGCTCCAGGTGACGGCTCTGAGGCGGGTGGTACGGGGGAGGTAGCGGGTGTAGTCGGCGGGCATGGGGAGGTAGGAGAAGGGGCCGGCGAGCATGACGACGAAGGCGAGGCTCCAGCCCGAGGCTCCGGGTGCGGCGGCGGGGGCGGAGGTGTCGGCGCCGGGCAGCAGCAGGACGAGGAGGGCGGCGAAGCCCGCGGCGAGGACGTACGCCATCCAACGTTCGGCGAACTGCACGGTGGCGTGGCCCCAGAGGGCGACGGCGAAGGTCAGGGCGAGGGTGACGGCGAGGGCGAGGGCCCGGGTGGCGTGTCCACCGTTCCAGCCGAGGTCGGCGAAGAAGGCTTCGAGCGCCAGGGTGCCCACCACGGTGTTGACGATGGTGTAGCCGATGCTGACGATCCAGTTGAGGAGGCCGGCGGGCCAGTTACCTCGGCGCCCGAAGGCCGCGCGGGAGATGACGAGGGTGGCGGTGCCGGTGCGGACTCCGCTGAGCCCGGCGGCGCCGATGACCAGGAAGGCGAGGCCGCCCACCACCACGACGGCGGTGGCCTGCCAGAAGGAGAGCCCGAAGGCGACGGCGAGGGCGCCGTTGATGACGTAGGTGAAGGTGAGGTTCGAGCCGAACCAGAGCCAGAAGACGTCCTTGGCGTCGCCGTGCCGCTCGGCGTCGGGGATCGGGTCGATGCCGTGCTCCTCGACCTGGAAGACCTCGTCGGTCGCCGTTCGGTCCGTGGTCACGGGCGCCGTGTCGCGTGCGAGCACATCGCACTCCTCTCGCGGAGAAAACCTTGAATGCCGTTCTAATTTTTAGAACGGCATTCAAGATGTGGGACGGGCCCGGGGCGCGTCAAGACCCGAGGAGGGTGCGGTTAAGGTCGATCCCGCAGACAGCGGAGTCGCGGGGCGCGCGACGCACAGGACGGGGACGACTGCAGTGGCAGGCTCAACACGGCGGAGGGACGGGAACGTCACCCAGGAGCGGATGCTCGAGGAGGCCATGGCGGCGATCGCCGAGGACGGCCTCGCGTCCCTCACCATGGCGGCGCTCGCCGAGCGGCTCGGGACGAGCGGCGGCCACATCCTCTACTACTTCGGCAGCAAGGACCTCCTGCTGCTGGCGGCCCTCCGGTGGAGCGAGGCGGCACTGGCCGAGGAACGACGCGCGCTCCTCGGCCGACGCACCACGGCCGAGCGCAAGCTCGACCTCTTCCTCCGGCTCTACCTTCCTCGCGGCCCCCGCGACCCGCGTTGGACGCTGTGGATCGAGCTGTGGGCCCGCACGCCTGGCAACGCCGGGCTCCGCGAGGCCCAGGTGGAACTCGACGCGGCCTGGCAGACAGACCTGGAGGCCCTGCTGACGGCGGGGGTGGCACGCCGGCGCTTCGCACCGCTCGACGCGGGCGCCCGTGCCTCCGAACTCCTTGCCCTGCTGGACGGGTTGAGCACTCGGGTGGTCCTGGGGCAGGAGTCGGGTCGGGACGCCCGGCCGGCCCTGGAGGTAGCGCGCTCGGCAGCCCGCGCATTGGTCCCCCCGTACCCGGGCGAGACCGGCGGGCCCGCCCGCAACGCCGACGGGTGACGCGGCATCAGCCCCGGTACGCCTCCAGGAGGCGCAGCCACGCCTCGCTCAGCGTCGGATACGCGGGAACGGCGTGCCAGAGCCTGGCGATCGGGACCTCCCCCGCGACGGCGACCGTCGCCGAGTGGAGGAGCTCTCCGATGCCGGGCCCGACGAAGGCTGCGCCGAGGACCACCTCCCGGTCGAGGTCGACGACCATGCGCGCGTGCCCCCGGTAGCCCTGGGCGTACAGGTCCGCGCCCGCGACCTGCCGCAGGTCCACGTCGACGGCCCGCACCCGGTGGCCCGCGCGTTCCGCCGCGGCGAGGGTGAGCCCCACGGCAGCCGCTTCGGGGTCGCTGAACACGACCTGCGGCAGGGCGGCGCGGTCGGCCGTGGCCGCGTGCGCACCCCACTGTCCGGTGTCCAAAGGAGCGTCGCCGTGCGCCCGGGCGGCGATCGCGGCACCGGCGATGCGGGCTTGGTACTTGCCCTGGTGCGTCATGAGCGCACGGTGGTTGACGTCCCCGACGGCATAGAGCCAGTCGCTGCCGGTGACCCGCAGGCTGTCGTCGACGTCGAGCCAAGAGCCCGGCGTCAGGCCGACGGTCTCCAGGCCGACGTCTTCGGTGCGCGGCTTCCGACCGGTCGCGAAGAGGACCTCGTCGCCCTCGACGTGGTCGCCGCCCTCCAGCACCACGGTGACCGGCCCGGTGCCCCCGTCGCGCACCACGGCACTCACCGAAACCCCCGTGCGGACGTCCGCCCCGCGCATGGCGAGCGCATCCGCCACGTGCTCGCCGAGGAACGGCTCCATGCGCGGCAGCAGCCCCCGGCCCCGCACCAGCAGGGTCACCTTCGCCCCGAGGGCCTGCCACGCGGTGGCTATCTCCACGCCGACCACTCCCCCACCGACCACGACGAGCCTCTCGGGCACCCGGTCGGAGCTGGTCGCCTCACGGCTGGTCCACGGGTGCGCCCCCGGCAGCCCCGGAAGTTCGGGAAGGAGGGCGCGGGTGCCGGTGCAGAGGGCGACCGCGTGGCGGGCCGTGAGCAGGTGGAGCTCCCCCTCGGGGCCCGCCACCTCGACCCGGCGCGGTCCCCGGAGCCGGCCGTGGCCGCGGAACACCCGGGCCCCGATCGAGTCCAGCCAGTCGATCTGGCCGTCGTCCTTCCAGTCACCGACGACGGAGTCGCGGTGCGCGAAGACCTCCATCGCGTCCAAGGGGCCGTACACCGCCTTCCGCAGTCCGGCGACCTTCCGGGCGTCGGAGCGGGCCAGGGCGGGGCGGAGGAGCGCCTTGCTGGGCATGCACGCCCAGTACGAGCACTCGCCGCCGATCAACTCTCCCTCGACGATCGCCGCGCTGAGACCGGCTGCCCGTACCCGGTCGACGACGTTCTCGCCGACCGGACCCGCGCCGATCACGACCACGTCGAAGGCGTGCTCGTCTTCCACCATTCGTGTCATGGCTCCCAGTCTGGTGGGAGCGGTCCGGAATAGCGCGGCTCGATACGCCGTTGTGCCCGACGAGTCCCCAGGGAACCGTGAGGACCACCACCAGGAGACCCGAAAGGCAGGCAGCATGAGCACCGTAGAGCTCACCAAGGACAACTTCGACGAGATCGTGAGCGGGAACGGGTTCGTCCTCATCGACTTCTGGGCTTCGTGGTGCGGTCCTTGCCGTCAGTTCGGACCGGTCTTCGAAGCGGCTTCCGAGCGCCACCAGGACCTCGTCTTCGCCAAGGTGGACACCGAGGCGCAGCAGGAGCTCGCGGCGGCGTTCGAGATCCGCTCGATCCCGACCCTGATGATCGTCCGTGACAAGGTGGCCGTGTTCGCGCAGCCCGGCGCGCTGCCGGAGGCGGCGCTGGAGGACGTCATCGGTCAGGCGCGGAAGCTGGACATGGACGAGGTCCGCAAGTCCATCGCGGACGCCCAGGCGAAGTGAGTCGCGCCGAGTGGGGTGCGGGAGGACTTCCCGCACCCCACTCGCGCGCCGTGCGACGCCGACCGTCCGGAGTCAGCGCTCCAGGACCAGCGCGAGGCCCTGGCCGACGCCGATGCAGAGCGCGGCGAGGCCCGTACCGGAACCCGCCGCCGCGAGCTGGTGGGCCACCGAACCCGCCAGGCGGGCGCCGGAGGCCCCCAGGGGGTGGCCGATCGCAACGGCTCCGCCGCGCGGGTTGACGATCTCGGGGTCGAGTTCCGGCCATTCGGCGAGGCAGCCGAGGGACTGTGCGGCAAAGGCCTCGTTGAGCTCGAAGGTCGTGAGGTCGGCGAAGGAACGTCCGGCCTTCCCCAGGGCCCGGCGGACGGCCTCCACCGGGCCGAGGCCGAAGAGCTGGGGTTCGATGCCGGTGACCGCGGAGGTGCGGATCCGGGCGAGCGGCTCCCGGCCGGTCTCCCGCAGCCCTTCCTCGTCGACGAGGAGCAGCGCCGCCGCACCGTCGTTGAGCGGCGAGGAGTTGCCCGCCGTGACGGTGCCGCCTTCGGGGCGGAAGGAGGGCTTGAGCTTGGCGAGGGCCTCCATCGACGTGGTGTCGCGAATGCACTCGTCACGGCCGAGGTCCACGCCCGGGTAGGGGACGACCTCGTCGTCGTGGAGGCCCTTCGCCCAGGCCTCAGCCGCCTTGCGGTGGCTGGCGAGGGCGAAGGCGTCCTGCTGCTCCCGGGTGATGCCGTGCTTGTCGGCGACGAGTTCCGCGCCCTCCCCCAGGGAGACCGTCCACTCGGCGGGCATCCGCGGGTTCGTCATGCGCCAGCCGAGGGTCGTGGAGTGGAGCTGCTGGTGACCGGCGGGGAAGGCCCGCTCCGGCTTCTGCAGGACCCAGGGGGCGCGGGACATCGACTCGACGCCGCCCGCGATCGCCACGGAGGCGTCGCCGAGCGCGATGGCGCGGGCGGCCTGGATCACGGCTTCGAGGCCGGAGCCGCAGAGGCGGTTGACGGTCACTCCGGGAACGCTGACGGGCAGCCCGGCGAGCAGGACCGCCATCCGTGCGACGTCGCGGTTGTCCTCGCCCGCGCCGTTCGCGTCGCCGAAGTAGACGTCGTCCACCCGTGCGGGGTCGAGCGCGGGCGAACGGTCGACGAGCGCCCGGACGACGTGGGCCGCGAGGTCGTCGGGGCGCACCGGGGCGAGGGCACCCCCGAACTTCCCGATCGGGGTGCGGACGGCGTCGACGATGTAGACGTCGCGGATGCTCATCGGTTCTCTCCCACGTGACCTGCGGAACGACACTGTTCGCCGGGCGAGGCAATCTTCACCCGGATGCGCGCGCAGGGTCTCTCCCGACGGCCCGTCGTGTCAACGGGCCGTTTCGGAACGATCGGGAGGATGCGGGAGGTACCGGACGGTCATCCCGGCGCCACGGGCCGGACGAGCGCCGTGAGGCCGTAGTCGAGTTCGCGGCCGTCGACGAGCAGCGCCTCGACCGTGAGCGTCCCGGGGTCGACGTCGGCCCGGATGCCGTGCCCCTCGTAGATCGGATAGCCCGACTCCCCGTGCCGCCCGGTGGCCTCGACCACGGCCGAACGGACGGCGCTGTCCGCGACGGAGGCCCCGCCCCGGTCCTCGACGTGCTCGGGCACCAACAGGATCTCGAACCGCTTCGGAACTGTGCTCATGCACCGAAACTAAGCGCTCACCGGAACTCTCGCCGGACGGCACCGGTTGCGGGGAGGAAGCGGATGACCAGCGGGGTCGCCGTCCGGTCCGGGAGCCGCGGGGCGCCACCGACCGGCGGCGCCCCGGAGCGGGACGTCCCGTCGCTCGGGGTTCCGCACTCAGCTCGATTCCCGGCGGACGACCCGTGAGTCCAGCAGGTCCCGGCTGACGGGTGCCGCGTCCGGGTCGCGGACGGCACGGTCGACCAGCTCCGCGAGTTCGCTGCCGAGCACCATGTCGATCCGCACGGTGCTGAGCCGGGGTCGCAGCAGCCGGCCGAGGAGCAGGTCGTCGGCACCGACGACGGCGGTCTCCCCCGGCACCGCGACCCCGGCGTCCTGGAGGGCCCTCATGAGCAGCATCGCGTACTCGTCGTTGTAGCCGAAGACGCCGTCGAGTCCGAGTTCGCCCCACCGTGCGGCCAGGGCGGACGCCGACTCCTCCTCGTACCGCAGGGGCAGGGGCACGACGCTCGCCCCGGTGCCCCGGGCCGCTCGGCGGGCGCCGTCGAGCCGGGGCCCGGAGAACATGGCGAGCCCCGGCTCCTCCGGGATGACCACGCCGATCCGGCGCCGCCCTGTGTCCAGGAGGTGCGCGGTCGCCACCTCGCCGACCCGTCCCTGGTCCATGACGAGCGCATGGGTGCCCTCGACGCGCTGGGTGCCGAGGGTGATCACGGCACGGGCCCCGGAGCGCTTCAGGATCTCGACGCCCTGCCCGGTGAGCTCCACCTCGCCGAGCGAGACGACGGCCACCGGGCGCAGCTCGGCCCAGGCGCGGGCCGCTTCCTCCGCCTCCAGGCCGACGCTGCCGTACTGGACCACCGTGTAGTCGAGGCGGCGCAGCGCCCACTGGAAGTCGTTGAAGAACCGGCTGTAGAGCGGTCCGACCGGGACGTGGGAGGTCGGCAGCAGGACCATGCGGCTGTGCCCTGCGCGCAGGCTGCGGGCGGCGGCGTGGGGTACGTAGCCGAGTTCTTCGGCGGCCTCGCGCACCCGGCGCCGGGTGGGTTCACTGATGCGGACGGCCGAAGTGTTGTTCAGGACGTACGAGACGGTGGCCCGGGATACGCCGGCGAGGCGCGCGACATCGGCACTGGTCGGGACCGCGTGCCTGGAGGGGCGCTCGGGGGACTGTTCGGTTGGTTGGCTCATCGGTCCGGCATCTTTCCAGAACGATCCGGCCCGAGGTCTGGCGGATGGCCGGATATGGGTGCTAGACAATGCTCACACGTGCCACTGACACGTGTAACCACATGACTCGCATCCGCTCTCGCCCCGCCAGGCGATCTCCCCAGGAGGGCAACCATGGCCCTTTCCTCCCCCGGCTCCGACGCTCCGGGCTCCGACGCTCCGGGCTCCGCCACCGCCCCGCCCACCAGCGGCCCCCACGCGCCGGGCGCCCGGCCGACGCGCGGCCTGCTGCCCCTGCTGCTCGCCGGGAACACCGCCATGTACGCGCTGTACATCGGCGTCCCCGGCATTCTCCTGGCACTCCAGATCGAGGCCATCGACCCCGCGGACAAGGTGGCGAACTTCGGCCTCGTCTCCGGCATCTCAGCGATCTTCGCGACCGTCTTCAACCCGGTCGCGGGTGCCCTGTCCGACCGCTCGGGGCGCCGCAACCCCTGGATCCTCGCCGGCGGCCTGCTCGCCCTCCCCGTGATGTTCCTCCTCGGGAGCGTCAACACGATCCTGCTGGTCGCCATCGCCTGGTGCCTCGGCCAGGCCGTCATGAACGTCTACCAGGCGGCCCTCACCTCCGTGGTGCCGGACCGGATACCCGTGTCCGCACGGGGCAGGGCCTCGGCCGCCGTCGGGCTCGGCCTCCCCGTCGGTTCCACGATCGGCGCCCTGCTCGGCGCGGCCTTCTCCGAGCACTACCGGACCGGCTATCTCGCCTTCGGCGCGATCCTCGCCGCCACCGCCGTGCTGTTCACCGCCTGCGCCCGCGAGGAACGCATGCCCCCGAAGGCCCCGCTGCCCGTCAAACAGCAGCTCGCGGCCTTCGGCGACGCCCTCAAGGAGCACGACTTCCGCTGGGCGTTCATCGGACGCGCCCTGCTGGTCCTCGGCTACTTCTCGGTGGCCGGGTTCCAGCTGTACGTCCTGAAGGACCACACCGACCTGCCGGCCGGGCTGAGCCCCGAAGAGGCCGTGGCGATCCTCATGCCGGTCGGCTCGATCGCCATGGTGGTCTCCACCGTGCTCGGCGGCTGGCTCTCGGACCGGTTCGACCGGCGCAAGCTCTTCGTCGGTGCTTCCGCCGCGCTGGCCGCCGTGGCCCTGCTCGTCCCCGCCGTGTCCAACAGTTGGACGGCCATGCTGACCTTCGCCGCCGTCAACGGCCTCGGCTTCGGCTGCTACATGGCCGTCGACACCGCCCTGGTCACCATGGTGCTGCCCCGGGCCGAAGACGCGGCCCGCGACATGGGCGTCCTCAACGTCGCCAACGCGGGTCCCCAGATCATCGCCCCCTTCGCGGCCTCGCTCGTGGTCTCGGTGAGTGGCGGATACACGGCGCTCTTCCTGGTGGCAGCCGTACTGTCGGTGCTCGGCGCGCTGGCGGTGCGCCCCATCCGCAGCGTGCGCTGACCCCCGTCGGCGACCGCCGAGCACCGAAGGAGAGACGGCTCCGTGCGCTTGCACACCACGACCTGGGGATCCGGGGACCGGACGGCCCTGCTCGTCCACGGCCTGATGGCCGACCACCGCACCTGGCGGCGGGTCGGCCCGGCACTGGCCGGGCACGGCTATCGGGTGATCGCCGTGGACCTGCGGGGACACGGGGCGAGCGCCCGGGCTGCGGGCCCGGAGGCCTACCGGCCCGAAGACCATGCCGACGATCTGGTCGAAAACCTCCCGGTCGAAGCGGAGTTGGCGATCGGACACTCACTCGGCGGGCTCGTCCTCGCCCAGGCGGTGGAGCGTCTGCGCCCCTCCCGTGCGGTGTACTCGGACCCGGCCTGGCACCTTGCGGCCGGCCCCTGCGGCTACCGCCCGGAGCTCTTCACCAGGGGGAAGACACTGACCCCGGAGCAGGTCAAGGGCTTCAATCCGCACTGGTCGGACGAGGACCTCGACCTCGAAATGGCATCGGTGCGGGACTGGGACGAGCGGACGGCACACGGGCTGGCTCCGTCCGTGGGGGCCGACCTCTGGCCGTCCCGGCCCGCCGTGCCCTCCCTCGTCGCCCTCGCCGACCCGAGCTTCCTGGTACGGCCGGAGCACGCCCGGATGCTGACGGAGCGCGGCTTCGAACTCCGTACGGTGAAGGGGGCCGGACACACCATCCACCGGGACGACTTCGACGGCTTCATGTCCGTGCTGGAGGGCTGGATCTGACGGCCCCCGCGCCGGGCCGGTCCGCAGGCGCCCCGGGGCGACGGGCCGGACGCCGCGGAGGGGGCGGGAAGCGGTCACGACGCCGGCTCCGCCCACCTCCTGAGGGGCCTCGGAGGTGCGGGGAGCGCTCGGAGCCGTACGGACCGGAGTCGGGAACGAGGGAGCGCACCCGACGCCCCCACCGCAGGCACCGGGCCCACGACCACGACGGTGCGGGCCCGGGCGCAGGATCCGTGGGGTCACCCGGTGGGCGCCTCGGTCATAACCTCAGTTGTGGCCGAACTTCCGCTCCTTGCGGTGGGACGCGTGCTCGACGAGCGGCATCGACGACTCTCTCGCGGGGGTCGGTGCGGCCTTCTCCTTCGCGGTTGCGTCGCTGCGGTGCTCATGACCGCCGGTACGGGCTCCCCGGTTCGTACGGGTCTGTTTCTTGCCCACGATCATGCCTCCCGTGAGGGGTTTCGGACGGTGGTCCGCATCCCTTCAGCCTGGCACGGGGGCAAGCGGGGCGCACGTCAGGCGGTCAGCCGAGGACACGCTGGAAGGCGGCCAACGTCGGAGTGCCGGAGGTACGGTCCAGGACCGCGAAGACGACCTCGTCGAAGTGCCCGGCGAAGCGTCCGTCACCGGTGAGGAGGGCCCTGAAGGTGCTGGCGACCTGCGCCGGGTCGTTGCGGAAGACTCCGCAACCCCACGCGCCGAGGACGAGTCGGCGGTACCCGGCTGCGGCAGCCGTCTCCAGGACGCGTTCGGCCCGGGAGGCGAGGGCGGCCGGCAGGCGGCCCGCGAGCTCGGGGGTGTTGCGGCGGACTGCGCCCGCGTTGGGCGCGGGTGAGGTGAGGAAGCCGACCGTGAAGGGGTCGGCCAGCAGCGCGCCCCGGTCATCGCGGAAGACCGGGACACGGGGCGAGTGGATGACCCGGTCCGTGTAGAGGGCGTCCCGCTGGGACCGGTGGTGGTCGTAGTACTCGGGAGCCCGCAGCAGGGTGGCGTAGAGGGCGGAGGAGCGGCAGAGCGCCTCCTCCTGGGCTTGGGCGCCGTTGAGGTAGCCGCCGCCGGGGTTGCGGGCCGACGCGAAGTTCAGGACGGCCACCGGGCGGTCGGCATCGGCCGTGGTCATGCGGCGGGCCGCGGCCAGGCTGCTTTCGGGGGTGACCGTGAGGACCGCCGTGCGGTCGGTGTCCGGGGTGACCGGGACGGGCTCGGGGCCGTGGAGGCGGGTTCCGGACAGGGCTGCGGCCAGATCGTCGGCGATGGAGACGGTTCGGCCGTCGGCGGCGCTGTAGCGGCCCGCAGCGACGATCTCTTCGGTCCGTCGGGCGAGCTCTCGCAGGCGTGCACTCATGAAGGCAGCATGATCGTTTCCTCTCAATGGGTGCAAAGGGTTTTCCGTGTCCCGCCGTGCTGCCGGGGGTTTTCGGACGAGCGGAGGCACAGGGGGCGCGTGGGAAACGTGCGAGGCGCTCTTGCACGGCGCTCGACGGTGGCTTTAGGTGGAAGCAGCGGCTCACCGGAGCGGGCCCACCGCGGCCCGGAGGACCAGGAGGTGCACGGATGTCGCCGAGCGGCGTACCGCGGGGCGGCCCCCCTCTCACGGAGGCGGAGGCGGAAGACCTACTGCGCTGCATCTGCTTCAAGACCGGCCCGCCCCGCACCGTGGGGGCGGAGCTGGAGTGGCTCGTGCACGAACTGGATGACCCCCGCCTTCCCGTGCGGCCGGCCAAGCTCGCGGCTGCGCTCGACACCGTGCGGTCGCTTCCCCTGGTGTCGGCCCTCACCTTCGAACCCGGCGGGCAGTTGGAGCTCAGCTCGCGCCCGGCCGGATCGCTCATGGAGTGCCTGGACTCCCTCGCCGCCGATCTGACGGCGGTGCGGGCGGCGCTCGGCCCGCTCGGCCTCACCTTGAGCGGATACGGGGTGGACCCCTGGCACGCGCCGCGCAGCCGGGTCCTGCACGAGCCCCGTTACGACGCGATGGAGATCGCGCTCGACCGGACCGGGCCGGCCGGACGGGCGATGATGTGCGACTCGGCGTCGGTGCAGATCTGCCTCGACGCCGGCCTGGAGGAACCGGGGCCGCTCGGTTACCACCGGCGCTGGCAGCTGGCGCACCTGTTGGGCGCGGTACTGGTGGCCGCGTTCGCCAACTCTCCGGTGCACGGCGGACGCCGGACCGGCTGGCGTTCGACGCGCCAGGCCCTGTGGACGGACCTCGACCCCCGGCGAACGCTCGCCCCGACGCCCGACGGGGAGCCCCGCGCGGAGTGGGCCGCGCACGTCCTGGACACTCCGGTGCTGTGCATACGGGCCGAGGAGGGGCCGTGGGAGGTCCCGGAGGGGTTGACCTTCCGGGAGTGGCTGCGCTCGGGCCTGCCCCGTCCGGTCGACGTCGACGACCTGCGCTACCACATGACGACCCTCTTCCCACCGGTACGACCGCGCGGCCACCTGGAGCTGCGCATGGTCGACGCTCAGCCGGGGCCGGACGGTTGGATGGTTCCGGTGGCGGTGACGACGGCCGTGTTCGAGGACCCGCACGCGGCGGAGACCGTGTACCGGGTGGTGAAACCGCTGGCGGAGCGGGCCGGGACGGAACCCGCTCCGCGCAACCGGCTGTGGCGGGCGGCGGCCCGTGACGGCCTCGCCGACCCCGAACTGCACGGCGCGGCCGTGGCCGTGTTCTCCGCCGCGCTCGACGCGCTGCCCCGGATCGGGGCGAGCGAGCGGGTTCGGCGGGCCGTGGCCGCCTTCCGCGACCAGTACGTGGTTCCCGGGAGTTGCCCGGCCGACGACCTCCAGGTGGTGACGTCATGAGCAGTACGGGGACGGATGCCGAAGTCGATCACGAGGCCCTGCGGCGGCAGGCCCTCGACGCCCTCGTCGCCGCGCGGGAGCGCACGGCCCTGCTCACCTCGTGCGTCGAGGACGTCGAACTCGTCGCACAGCACTCGCCCTTGATGTCACCGCTCGTCTGGGACCTGGCGCACATCGGCAATCAGGAGGAGCAGTGGCTGTGGCGGGCCGTCGCGGGACGTGATGCACTGCGGCCCGAGATCGACTCGCTCTACGACGCCTTCCAGCACTCGCGCGCCAGCCGCCCGTCGCTGCCGCTGCTGTCGCCGGGCGAGGCCCGCGCCTATGCGGCGGACGTACGGCTCCGGATCCTCGACGTGCTCGAACGCACTCCGCTGGAGGGGCGACCGCTGCTCGACGCCGCCTTCGCCTTCGGCATGATCGCCCAGCACGAACAGCAGCACGACGAAACGATGTTGATCACCCATCAGCTGAGGAAGGGGCCGGTGGTCCTGACGGCTCCGCCACCTCCCGCTCCGGAGTCCGGCCCACTGCCGACCGAAGTCCTGGTTCCCGGCGGCCCGTTCACGATGGGGACGTCGAGCGAGCCCTGGGCCCTGGACAACGAACGACCTGCGCATCCCCGCGAGGTCCCCGCCTTCCACATCGACACCACCCCCGTCACGAACGGTGCCTACCTGGCCTTCATGACCGACGGCGGCTACGCGGACCGGCGCTGGTGGCAGCCCGAGGGCTGGGCCCAGATCCGGGAGCACGGCATCGCGGCGCCGCTGTTCTGGCGCTGGGACGGCGGACAATGGCTGCGCCGCAGGTTCGGCGTGACGGAGCAGGTCCCCGCGGAGGAACCCGTCCTGCACGTCAGTTGGTACGAGGCGGACGCCTATGCGCGCTGGGCCGGGCGCCGACTCCCCACGGAGGCCGAATGGGAGAAGGCGGCCCGCCACGACCCGGTGTCCGGGCGTTCCCGTCGCTATCCGTGGGGCGATGCCGACCCCGGGCCGGAGCACGCGAACCTCGGCCAACGACATCTGCGGCCCGCAGCGGTCGGCAGCTATCCGGCGGGCGCCTCACCGCTCGGCGTACGACAGTTGATCGGTGACGTGTGGGAGTGGACGGCCAGCGACTTCCTGCCCTACCCGGGGTTCACCGCCTTTCCGTACAAGGAGTACTCAGAGGTGTTCTTCGGCTCGGAGCACAAGGTGCTGCGCGGCGGCTCCTTCGCCGTGGACCCGGTCGCCTGCCGGGGCACGTTCCGCAACTGGGACCTACCGGTGCGGCGACAGATCTTCTCCGGTTTCCGGACGGCGCGCTCCGCGGAGCTCGACTGATGTGCCGCCACATCGCCTACCTGGGCGAACCGGTGGCACTGGGGGAATTGCTCGTCCGACCGCCCCACGCCCTGCTGCGCCAGTCCTGGGAGCCCCGCACCCAGGACAGCGGCGTGGTGAACGCGGACGGGTTCGGGGTCGGCTGGTACGCCGAAGGGGATCCGGTGCCCGCACGCTACCGACGGGCCGGTCCGATCTGGGGTGACTTCTCCTTCGCGGACCTCGCCCGGGTGGTGCGCTCCGGGGCGTTCCTCGGAGCGGTTCGGGGGGCGACGCTGCCCGGGGCGGACGGAGAGGCCGCTGCGGCACCGTTCACCGCCGGTCCCTGGCTGTTCAGCCACAACGGCTCGGTCGAGAGGTGGTCCGACTCCCTGGCGGAACTCGCCTCCGTGCTGCCGGCGCAGGAACTGCTCCAGTTGGAGGCCCGCACCGACTCCGCGTTGCTGTGGGGGCTCGTGCTGCACCGGTTGCGGGCCGGCGACGCACCGGGGGCGGCACTCGCCGACACCGTGCGGGAGGTCGCCGCCGCCGTCCCCGGGGCCCGGCTCAACCTGCTGCTCACCGATGGTGCGCAGATCGCCGCGACCGCCTGGCGGAACAGCCTCTGGTACCTGTCGGGCCACGACCGCGTGGTCGTGGCCTCCGAACCGTACGACGACGACCCCCACTGGCGGGAGGTGCCCGAGCGGACGCTCGTCACCGCCGACCGCTCCGACGTCGTCCTCATTCCGCTCAAGGAGCCGTCCGCGTGAGCCCGTTCCAATTGACCCGCACCCTCGCCCCGGACGCCGCCGGCGCCGATCTGCGCGCCGACGTCCTCCACGGCCTGACCCGCTCCCCGAAGGAACTGCCGCCCAAGTGGTTCTACGACGCCCGGGGCAGTGAGCTCTTCGAGGAGATCACCCGACTGCCCGAGTACTACCCGACTCGTGCGGAGCGGGAGATCCTGGCCGCACGGGCACCGGAGATCGCCACCGCGACCGGGGCGAAGACCCTGGTCGAGCTGGGCTCCGGCTCGTCGGAGAAGACGCGGTTCCTGATCGACGCGCTGTTGCCGGGTTTGGTCGCGTACGTGCCCGTGGACGTGAGCGAGTCCGCACTGACCGGGGCGGCCGAGTCGCTGCTGGCCGACCGGCCGGAGCTGTCGGTGCACGCGCTCGTCGCCGACTTCACGCGGGGGCTGGCGCTGCCGGGGTCCCCCGGGCCGCGTCTGGTGGCCTTCCTCGGCGGAACGATCGGCAATCTGCTGCCCGCCGAGCGGCGGGCCTTCCTGCACTCGGTCCGCGCCATGCTCGCACCGGGCGACGCGCTGTTGCTCGGCACGGACCTGGTGAAGGACGAGGCCACGCTCGTGGCCGCGTACGACGACTCGGCCGGGGTGACGGCGGCCTTCAACAAGAACGTGCTGTCGGTGATCGACCGGGAGCTGGGGGCGGACGCCGATCCGGCCGACTTCGAGCACGTGGCGGTGTGGGACGCCGAGCGGGAGTGGATCGAGATGCGGCTGCGCGCCCGCCGCGCTCTGACCGTGAAGATCCCCGAACTGGATCTCGTGGTGCCGTTCGCGGCGGGCGAGGAGATGCGGACGGAGGTGTCGGCGAAGTTCCGTCAGGAGGGCGTGCGGGAGGAACTGGCAGCCGCGGGCCTGGAGCTGTCCCGTTGGTGGACGGACAGCGGGGGCAGGTTCGCGCTCTCCTTGGCGACGGCCCGCTGAACGACATCGAGGTGGGCAACGGCCTGCTGCGCCGCGGCGGCCAGGGCACGACGGTCCGGGTACCGACCGCTGGGCAGGGGAGCCGCCGTTCGAACGGTGGCGACGATCCGCCGCGTGGTCACGACCCGCCACAGGGACGCGCCCAGCGGATCGTCCCCGACGTACGCGGCGGATCCGGTGGGTCGGTAGTCGATCCGTAGCGGCAGTACGGCGCAGCCTGCGTCCAGGGCCGACTGGAACGCGGCAGGGCGGAAGCGCCCCCGGGCCCGGCCGCACCAGGTCGAGCCCTCGGGGAAGACGATCACCCGGCCGCCCCGGGAGAGTGCTCCGGTGACGTCCCGCACGGTGCCGGGCAGGGCCTTGAGCCGGTCGCGGTCGACGAAGACGGTGCCGCCGAGCGCGGCCAGCGGCCCCAGGACGGGCCAGCTCCGGACCTCCGTCTTGGCGACCATCCGTCCGGGCAGGACGGCGGCGACGATCGGTATGTCGAGCCAGGACACGTGGTTGGCGACCACGAGGAGGGGGCCGGGGGTCGCACCGGTGGCTCCCGTGTGGCGCACGCGGACGCCGAAGGCGCGGACCACGGCCCGCACCCAGCACCGGACGAGGGCGAGTCGCGCCGCGACCGGTAGGAGCCCCGCGATCGGGGCCAGGAGGACGCCGAGGAGGACGGTGCCGGTACCGGCGAGGAGTCGGGCCACGGCGAGGGGCAGGGCGGCCCGCTCGGCCCGGGCGCCGGCACCGCGCTCGAAGGGATCGCCGGCACCGTCCTCGGTGTGGGCGGCACAGCGTCCGGGGGTGCAGGGTGCCGTGGGGAGCCACGGCGAGGGGGCCGTGGACCCGTTCACTGCGCCGGGGCGAGCGAGAGGAAGTGGTTGAGGTAGCGCGGGTGGGTGCGGCGCAGCGAGAGGAGCACATAGAGGTCGGCGACGCCGAAGTCGGGGTCGTGCGCGGGGGCACCGCAGACCCAGGCGCCGAGCCGCAGATAGCCGCGGAGCAGCGGCGGGAGCTCGGTGCGGCCCTCGGGCCGGGCGATGCCGTCCGGGCTCCAGAGCTTGTGCGGGGTGACCCAGTGCTCCTCGGGGGCGAGGTGCTTGTCCTTGACGGTGTCCCAGGTGGCGGCGGCCAGGGCACCACCGTCGGCGAGGGGGAGCGAGCAGCATCCGGCGAGCCAGTTGTGGCCGGTCCGGGTCATGTAGCGGGCGAGGCCGGCCCAGATGAGGGCGATGACGGCGCCGTTGCGGTGGGCGGGGTGGACGCAGGAGCGACCGACCTCCACCAGGTCGTGCCTGATGGGGGCGAGCCGGGTGAGGTCGAACTCGCTCTCGGAGTAGAGGCGGCCGGCGACGGCGGCCCGTTCGGGCGGCAGCACCCGGTAGGTGCCGACGACTTCTCCGGTGCTCTCCTCCCGGACCAAGAGGTGGTCGCAGTAGGCGTCGAAGGCGTCGCTGTCGAGACCGGGCTCGGGTCCTTCGAGCCGTGCGCCGAGCTCGCCGGCGAAGACCTGGTGGCGCAGCCGCTGGGCGGCCCGCACCTCCTCCTGGTCCCGGGCGAGACCGACGACGTACCGGGGCGTGGGCTGCTCGGTCGGAACCTGGGGCGATGCGGGGGCGGTGAGCGTGGGCGTCGGTGCGGGCATGGCGGGCTCCTCCGGCGGACGGAAGGGAAAGGGGCGGCGCCGGGCCGCGTGTGCGACGACCCGGCTCCTTACTTCTTCCGTGACCGGGCGGATTCGACATGACCGTCCGGGGGCCCTCGGGTGTGGGAACGCTGAATGCTATTCGGCGAGGGTGTCGGTGATGGCGGTCGAAGCCTTCTGCGCCGCCTTCATGGGGTCCTCGCCCAGGAGGACGGCCGTCATGTACGGCTTGATGGGGTTGTCGGCCTCGACGCTCGCCCACTGGGGGGAGTTGGGGGTGGCGCGACCGCGCGCGGCGCCCTGCGCCATGACGGCGGTGGCTTCCTGGCCGGATACGACGGAGGCGAGGCCCTTCTTGTTGGGCACGTAGCCCATGGCGCGGGCCAGTTCGGACTGCCACTTCTCGCCGGCGAGTGCCTTGACGACGTCGAGGGCGGCGTCGCGCTGGGGTGCGTTCTCCGGGATGATGAGG
Organism: Streptomyces sp. NPDC058877; assembly: GCF_042742855.1. Lineage (NCBI taxonomy): Bacteria > Bacillati > Actinomycetota > Actinomycetes > Kitasatosporales > Streptomycetaceae > Streptomyces > Streptomyces sp. NPDC058877. The sequence continues at coordinate 53,066 of NZ_JBHYMF010000012.1, forward strand.
TCGGAGCCGCCGGTGAAGACGGCGCAGGGCTGCCCCTCCTTCTTGCCCGGTATGGGGAAGAAGCCGAGCTTGTCCTTGAGTTCCGGGTTGACCTTGAGGATGGCGGCGACGGCGCTGGGGGTGGCGATGAGCTGGGCGACGTCGCCCCGCGCGAAGACGTCCGCCTGCGGCGGGGTCTGCTCGTCGGCGTTCTTCGGGCCGGAGCCGAGGGACTGGAGCTCCTTGTAGAAGGCCATGCCGCGCTGGGCGGCCGGGGTGTCGAGCGTCCCGTTCCACTGGCCGCCCTTGTCAACGGCGAGTTCGCCGCCCTCGTCCCAGATGAAGCCGGCGAGGGTGTACCAGTCCTGTCCGGCGAGGTAGATGCCCTGGGAACCGTTCTTGTTGAGCTTCTCGGTGTCGTCGAGCCACGCGTCGCGGGTGGCGGGCGGCTTCTCGATGCCGGCGTCCCGGAAGAGGTCCTTGTTGTAGATGACGATGCGGTTGGCCGCGTACCAGGGGATGCCGTACTGGCTCCCGCCGATGCTGCCGGGTTCGGCGAGGCCGGGCAGCCAGTCCTCGCTGCCGAGGTCGCGGATCGACTCCAGGGTCACGTCGAAGAGCTTGTCGGTGTCGGCGTACTGGGCGACCTGGGTGTTGCCGACCTCGATGACGTCGGGCCCGCCGGACCCCTCGATCGCTTCGGTGACCTTCTTGCCGATGCCGGTCCAGTCCTGGATGGTGATCTGGAGCCGAACGCCGTCGTGCTCCTGTTCGTACTCCTCGGTGAAGCGCGTGAGGAAGTCCTCGCTGGCGCTGTCCCGCATGAGCCAGATGTTGACGGTCTTCGTTCCGCCGTCGCCGCCCGGCAGCATCCCGCAGCCCGCGAGGGCGAGCGCGGTGGCGGCGGCCAGGGGGCAGGCGAGATGGCGGTTCTTCACGTGGGTCACCTTCTGCTCGGGTTCAGCACGGTGTCGTGTGCATGGGGAGGGACTGACCCGGCATGGGGGGACCGAACGGGGTGTTCGCGCGGGTATGTGGCCTGGATTCTGGTCTGGACCAACCAGATGGTCAAGTCCTTGACCATTCCGTTTCACCCCCTCGACGGGCGCTCCGTCCCTTACCTTCGGTAAGTCCCCGTGAACCACCCGGCGGTCGTCGTGTCGCGCGCCGACGCACCCTGGGGCACCGTGGAGGGACCGCACCGAGAGGAGTTCGGCCCCCATGTCGAATCACACCTACCGCGTCACCGAGATCGTCGGCACCTCCACGGAAGGCGTCGACCAGGCCATCCGCAACGGCATCCAGCGCGCGTCACAGACCCTGAGGGGCCTCGACTGGTTCGAGGTCACACAGGTGCGCGGCCATCTCGTCGACGGAACGATCGAGCACTACCAGGTCGGTCTGAAGGTCGGCTTCCGCCTGGAGGACGAGGACTGACGGCGGCGGCGCGCACCGAAGCGTCCCGCCGCCGCACAGGGTGCCGTCAGGTGCGACCCTCCTTCTCCTGCGCCTGCAGCAGCACCTCGGAGGGCTCCGCCCAGCGGGCCCGTACGACGGCGAACCCGGCCGCCTCCACCGCGTCGCACACGGCCGGGTCGTCATCGACCAACACCTTGACCACGCGGTCGACGGCGAGCCGACGCAGAACCTCGACCTTGGTCACCCGGGCCGGCCGGAAGTCACGGTTGCGCCGCATGTGGACCGTCCCCTCCGGGAGTCCCTGTGCGGCCAGCCACTCCACGGTCGCCCGTCGGCAACGCTCGGGCCGCCCGGTCAGGTAGACCACCTCGCACTCCCCGGCCGCCTCGCGGCAGAGCGCGACGCCGGCCTCCAGGGGCGGATCATCGGGCGCCGCCGCGAAGAACGCCTTCCAGTCCTTGGGCCTGCGCTCCAAGAAGTGCTGGCGGTGCGCCGTCGCGGCCAGGGTGTTGTCGAGGTCGAAGACGGCCAGGGGTCTGTTGTTCGATGTCACGGCACTCAGCGTAAGAGCCCGTACGGGGTCGGCGCGGGGGAATCCCAGGACCGACGCCGGGGAAGGACGGGCCGGGCCGCCGTCCGGAACCGCGTACGGATCGCCCCCGCGCCGGGGCGCCCTTCCGGGCCCACCGGGGGCTGCCGGAGCACCGTCCGCGGTCGTGCGGTGCGCTGCGCGTTCCACCGTCCGGGACCGACGGCCCCGGCCTCGTACGTCCGGAGGATCGTTCCCCGTGCGACGCGGGGCGTCGTGCCTCCCCGGGGAGCACCTCCGCCTAGCCTGCGTCGAGTGAGCTCCTTCCCGCCGCCGCCCAACGCTCGCTACCGCCGCCCCCGGATGCTGTCACCGCTGCGCGAACACCTGCGGGACAGCTTCTGGTTCGCCCCGGTCGCCGCCATGGTGCTGGTCTTCCTCGTGTGGCAGGGCTGCGCCCAGCTCGACGGAAGGATCATCGAAACCCTGCGGGAGGCGGACGCCTACGACGCCGTCGGTGATCTCGTCGCGGTGGTCAGCGACGCGAAGACGGTCGTGACCACGGTCAGCTCGGCCATGATGACCTTCATCGGCGTCGTCTTCTCCATCTCCCTGGTCGCCGTGCAGATGGCGAGCGGCCAGTTCACCCCCCGGGTGGTGCGGATCTTCGTCCGGAGCCGGATCACCAAGGCGACCCTGTCGGTCTTCCTCTCCACCTTCCTGCTGTCACTGCTCGTGCTGACCTCGTACGAGAGCGAGACCGATCCGCGGCTGGTGACGAGCGTGCCGCTGCTCCAGTCGGTCCTGACCCTGGCGATGGTGGGGCTCAGCCTGCTGCTCTTCGTGGTCTACGTGAACTCGACGCTACGGCTGATGCGGGTGAGTCACGTGGTGGACCGGATCACCTGGGACTCGTTCGACGTGCTAGCGAAGATGCCGTGGCAGGAGGACGAGGCCGGCGACTTCGGACCGGTGACCGAGCACGTGGTGCACCGGGGACGCGCCGGCGTGCTGCGGGACGTGAACGTGGCACGCCTGGTGCGGGCCGCACGGCGCCACGGGGTGGTGATCCGGCTGCTGCCCCGGATCGGGGACTTCGTGGTGCCGGGAACACCGGTCCTGGCGGTGCACGGCGGTGCGGCACCGAAGGGCTTGGCCTCCTCGGTCTCGGTGAGCATCGAGCGGAGCTTCCACCAGGACCTGGGCTTCGGACTGCGACAGCTCACCGACATCGCCCTGCGCGCGCTCTCCCCGGGCATCAACGACCCGACGACGGCCGTGCAGTGCCTGGACCGGATCACCCAGTTCCTGGCGGCGCTGGCCGGACGGCCGCTGGGCGCGGCGGAGTACCGGGAAGGACGGAAGGGCGAGGGACCGGTGCGGTTCGTGCAGGACGTACCGACCTGGGCGGACCTGGTGGACCTGGGCTTCGCCGAGATCCGGATCTACTCGGCGAACAGCCCGCAGGTCTCGCGGCGGATGCTGGCCGGGATCGACGACCTGCTGTCCCTCGCCCCCGAGGAACGCCGGGAACCCCTGCTGCGGCACCGCGCCCTGCTGGCCCAGGCCGTGGAGCGCTCGACCCCGGAAGCGGCCGACCGGGCCTTCGCCCTGAAGCCCGATCGCCAGGGCATCGGATGACGCACCGTCGTCGGTCGCGGGGACGCCCCCGCGCAGGACCGGGACCCGGCAGGTGACCGGCGGAGGGGGTGCACCCGGGCACGCCCCGGCCGGGCGGGGCGGGCCGCCGGTGCCCTGCGGGGCGGGCCGCCGTACGCGCGGCGACCGGCCCGTCGGGGGCGCCCCCGTTCGGCTGCTCCTCGGGCTTCGCACCGGTGGCACCGCGGCGGAGCCCGGTCACACGGCCGGCTCCCCGGTCACCCGCTCCGCTTCCGGCGGGAGCGCCAGGAGGAGCGGAGAGCTCAGCCGGGCGTCCGGGTGCATCCGGAGGAGGTGGTGGACCACCCCGGCCATCCCCGGGAGCAACCCCGGGGCGAAGGCCTCCTTGGCCAGGCCGCCGACCGGACCGCGCTCTTCGATGCCGGTGAGCAGCTCCGCGTCGGTCTCCGCGGCGGACGGCCCCTCGTACCCCTCCAGACCGCGCAGGTGGTGGAGGAGCTCCCAGAGCCCGAGGTCGCCGTGGCAGAGGGTGTGACTCCAGCCGAAGCCCTCGCGCAGGCCCGCGGGACCCGAGCGGAGCGCGGTGTCCAGGTGGCGGGGGTCGCCGGTGCGTCCGTACAGGTCGACGGCGGCCAGACCGATGCCCGTGCTCCCGTGGCACCAGGCGGTGGGGTGCTCGACCTCTCCCCCGAGCCGTGCGTCGAGCCAGGCCCGTTCTCCGGGAGAGTAGAGGGATTCCTCGAAGTCATGCGCCAGGGAGGCCAGTTCGTACCAGCGGCGGCGGTCGGCCACGCTCCCGGCAGCGGAGAGGGCGAGTCGGGCGAGCGCCCAGCCGGCGCCGGTGGCGCCGTGGGCGAAGCCCCCGATGCCCTCCGGGAACATCACGGTGGACCACCGTGCTCCGCGGTCGTCGACGATCGCGGTCCGCTCCAGCCTCCGTCCGGCCTCGGCGGCGACGTCCGTCCACTTCTCCTGACCGGTGAGCCCGGCGAGGTCGAGCAGGGGGACGACCACGCCGGCCGCACCGCCGAGCACGTCGAGCGCCCGGTCCTCGGCGATGAGCTCCGGAGTCAACAACGCGGCCCTGGCACGGGCCCGGTCGAGCAGTCCGGTCGTGCCGAGGACCCGGTGCAGGGCCGCCCAGGTCCACACCTGCGAGGCGAGTCCGGTGAATCCCCCGAGCTGCCGGGTCAAAGTGGCGTCCTCGGTGGCGGCCAGCACCTCCAGGGTGCCGGCCAGTACGGACTCGACGTCGGCCACCGGGTCGGCCCGCCCCGCACGCTGCTCCCCCAGGTACTCCGCGAGGGCGAGGGCGACGCCGCCCTGGCCGGTGTAGAGGTCGGCACCGAGCGGGCGGACCGCCCAGCCGTAGTCCGTGAGCACCGGGCTGATCCAGGTCGTGGTGGCGTCGGTGCCGCGTACGGCCGCCGCACAGATCGTCTCGGCGGCCGAGGCGGCCAGCGCCCGGCGGCGCCGGTCCAGGTCCTCGGCGTTCGGCGAGCGCACGGGCGTCCTCGTCCGGTCGGGGAGCTGGCGCTCGTTCAGATAGGCGCCGACCAGGGCGCTGCGGATGGTGTCCCGCTCGCGGGTGAAGTCAGCCCGCCGCCACCCGGTCAGGAAGGCGGCCAGCCGCTCTCCGTCCACCCGCTCGCCGAACACGGGGACGTCGCCGATCAACAGGTCCGCGATCTCCCTGTCGATCACCGTGGGATCGCCGGGAGCCCCGGGAGCGGCGAGGGCGTTGCGATGGAGGATGTCCCGGGCCCGCGCCAGGGCGGCTTCGGGGTCGTGCAGCGAAGCCGGGTGCCAGAGCATCCGACCGATGTCCGTGTAGGCCTGCGTGGGTCGGCGGATCCTACGGACCTGACACCCGTCGAACAGCCTCATCAGGGAGTCGAGCTCACCGTCCGCGTCGAGCTTCGCCAGTGCCCCGGTGAGCCCGTCGAAGCCGGTCAGCACCTGGTCCCAGTGCCGGATCAGCACCGGCTCGGGGCTGGGATGGTTACGGGCCGGCGGCAGGTCCACCACGCCGACCTCCATGCGGGCGGTGTCCCGCCCCCCGTCCACGATGACCGGGACGCGGATCTGCGGCTGCTGGCCGGGCAGTCCGCCCGCGGCCGAGAGGTCCACTCCGGCGAGGGCGTAGCCGTCGGTGCGGAGCGGCAGGATGCCGGTGCGCAGCACGGTGTTGCGGATCTCCCGGGCCGCCCGGTCGACGGCGTCGCCGCGTCCGCTCGGCGGAACCTCGACGTCGGGCGTGAACAGGGCCTCGGCATCGACCACGGCGGGCACCGGACCGTGGGCCACCAGGTTCTCGGCGTGCAGGTCGGTCCCGCCGAGGAGCCGCATCACTGCCAGCCATCCGCCCAGCGCGCGGTAGAAGCGGGCGAGCTCCGCCTCGTCCCGGCAGTAGTGGTGCCCGAGGTGCTCGGCCCAGCCGTAACCGTCCCGGACCAATGCCCTCGGCACGCCCAGGTCCTCGGCGCCGGGGACGGCTGCGACGAAGGCGCGCAGCGCGGCGTCCACCTCCACCGGCCTGGGCTTGTACATGACGCTGCCCGCGTCGAAGAGCACCCGGGCCACCGCCCGTCCACCGTGGTGGGTGTCCCCGCGGGCGAGCTCCAGGGCACGCAGGGGTCCCGGATCCCCGCCGAGCAGGCCGGCGAGGGCCTCCCGGTCCGCGACCAGCCGCCTGCCCAGTTCCAGGGTGCCCTCGATCAGGAGGCGCCCGGAGGCGAAGGCCCGTCCGCGCAGCGCCGGGTACCTCTGGTGCAGGGCCTCGACGTACTCGGGGGCGGAGGCGCGGCGGAGGAAGGCGTCCCAGCGGGCGGCCGGGTCCGCGCCGGACAGTTCGCCGGCCAGGGAGGCGGCTCTCAACTCCAGCAGGAGCACCCGGTTGAGCCGGAGTTGCAGCGTGCGGCCGAGCGCCTCGCGCGTCGCCTCGCGCAGGACCGTCCGCTCGTCGGCAGCCAGCCCGGAGAGCTCCGGCATCCGCTCGTCCAGCTCCGCGAACAGCGGCCCCGCGAAGGCCGCCACCGGCGCGGCGAACCACCCCTCGGGCGGCGGTTCGTCTGCCGGGCGGTCCGCTGCCACCGGTTCCACCATGCTGGTTCCTCTCCTGACTGCCGGTACGCGTGATGTGGTCAGGGGCGGTGTCGCGTTTCCGCGGCCCCGCCCCCGGACGGCGTCCCGCGGGCGCCGGGGCTGCTTCGCGGGCCGGGGAACCCGTGAGGGTTCCCCGGATGTCGCGTGTGGTGCCGTGCGACGGTTCGTCAGCAGCAGTAGCTGTGCAGCGAACCGGTGCAGCTGCTGCATCCGGTGAACAGCGCCTCGGTGGCGTCGGTCAGTGCGGCCTCCCCGGCGGCGCCGCCCACGTAGAGCGGGCCGGCCGGGTTGTCGGTGCCGAAGGCCGTCTCGGCGCCCTGGAGCCAGGCAGCGATGATCTCGTCGGTACGGGTGGCGGACATGACGGGCATGTGGTTCCTCCTACGAATCGACGGCGATGTGCGGAGCTACAGAATCCACCGAACGTCATTCATCCGGATCTGCCAGAACCGGCCAATAAACAAAGAGAAGTTCGAACCCTTCGACATCCGTTCGAAGACCCTTGCCGTGCGGATCGCCGCCCGGCGACCGCTTGCCGTACGGGGACGCGAGTCGAGGTCGCAGGCGGCGCACCGCCCCGTGCGTCCCGATCGGACACGTCCGCCCCGGAGGACGCCCTTCGGACGGTTCCCGTGCCCGTCAAGTGGTGCGCACCCCCCGCATTTGGCCATTCGCCGTCCGCCGTGCGAACGCTCCGCACCGCTCTGCGGGGCCCCGTCGGGACACCGGTCCGTCCCACGACCCCGTGCGGGAGGCACGGGTGGGGGCCGATCCCTCGCGGTCGGACCTCACCGTGCGGGTGGCAGTACCGAGCAGCCCGTCCCTCGGACCGCACCCCGGCTCCGAGCTGCCGGGCTCCGCGCCCACCACGGCACCGACCCGGGCAAAGCGGACCATTGGATAGTGTCCTCCCATGCACGACAGCCCCCACGATCCGTACGTCCGTGTCCGAGGCGCCCGCGAGCACAATCTCGCGGGGGTCGACGTCGACATCCCCCGCGACGCCCTCGTCGCGTTCACCGGGGTCTCCGGTTCCGGCAAGTCGTCGCTGGCGTTCGGAACCATCTACGCCGAGGCACAGCGACGCTACTTCGAGTCGGTGGCCCCGTACGCCCGGCGGCTGATCCACCAGGTGGGGGCGCCCGCGGTCGGCGAGATCACCGGGCTGCCGCCGGCCGTTTCGCTGGAGCAGCGCAGGTCCTCGCCGAACGCCCGCTCCTCCGTGGGCACGGTCACGACGCTGTCCAACTCGCTGCGCATGCTGTTCTCGCGGGCCGGCCGCTACCCGGAGGGCGCCGCGCTCCTGGACTCGGACGCCTTCTCCCCCAACACGGCCGCGGGGGCCTGCCCTTCGTGCCACGGGCTCGGGCTGGTCCACGAGACGAGCGAGGAACTCCTGGTGCCCGACCCGTCGCTGTCGATCCGCCAGGGTGCGATCGCGGCCTGGCCGGGCGCCTGGCAGGGCAAGAACCTGCGGGACGTGCTCGACGCCCTCGGCCACGACGTCGACCGGCCCTGGCGGGAGCTCGGCGCCGAGGAGCGGAAGTGGATCCTCTTCACGGACGAGCAACCGGTCGTCACGGTGCACCCGGTGCGGGACGCGCAACGCATCCAACGCCCCTACCAGGGCACGTACACGAGCGCACGCCGTCATGTGCTGCGCACCTTCTCCGATTCGAAGAGCCCCGCCCTTCGCGCGAAGGCGGAACGCTTCCTCATGAGCACGCCCTGCCCGGTCTGCGGCGGTTCCCGACTGCGGCCGGAGGCGCTCGCGGTCACTTTCGCCGGTCGCAACGTGGCCGAGCTCGCCGCGCTGCCGCTGACCGCGCTGTCCGGCCTCCTCGCCACCGCGGCGGTGACGACGGACGGCTCGGAAACGGCGCGCGTGCTCATCGCGGACCTCGTCGCCCGGATCGACACGGTCGCCGAACTCGGTCTCGGTTACCTGAGCCTGGACCGCGCGACCCCCACCCTCTCCAACGGCGAGCTCCAGCGGCTGCGGCTCGCCACTCAGCTGCGCTCCGGGCTCTTCGGCGTCGTGTACGTCCTCGACGAGCCCTCCGCCGGACTGCACCCGGCCGACACCGAGGCGCTGCTCGTGGTGCTCGACCGGCTCAAGGACGCCGGGAACTCGGTCTTCGTCGTGGAGCACCACCTCGATGTCGTGCGGCACGCGGACTGGCTCGTGGACGTCGGACCGCGCGCCGGCGTGCACGGCGGGCAGGTGCTGCACAGCGGCCCGCCGGAGGAGTTGGCCGACGTCGCGGCGTCGGCGACCCGACGGTTCCTGTTCGACCGGGCGTCCGCGCTCGCACGGCCGGTGCGGGAACCGGTGGGCTGGTTGCGCCCCGGGCCGGTCACCCGGCACAACCTGCGGGCCGTCGACACGGCCTTCCCGATCGGCGTCCTCACTGCCGTCACGGGCGTCTCGGGATCCGGCAAGTCCACCCTGGTGGAGGCGCTGACCGAGGAAGTGGCGGGCGTGGGGCGCCTGGTGGCCGTGGACCAGCGACCGATCGGCCGGACTCCGCGCTCCAACCTCGCCACGTACACGGGACTCTTCGACGTGGTGCGGAAACTCTTCGCGGGGACCGCGGAGTCCGCAGCGCGCGGATACAAGGCGGGCCGTTTCTCCTTCAACGTGCCGGGGGGCCGCTGCGAGACCTGCCAGGGCGAGGGCTTCGTGTCGGTGGAGCTCCTCTTCCTCCCCCGTACGTACGCCCCCTGCCCCGACTGCCACGGTGCCCGCTACAACCCGGAAACCCTCCGGGTGCGGCTGCGCGGCCTCTCCGTCGCCGACGTGCTCGACCTGACCGTCGAGTCCGCCGCCGCCTTCTTCGAGGGAGATCCCGCCGCGGCCCGGAGCCTGCGCGCCCTGCTGGACGTCGGACTCGGCTACCTGCGGCTGGGGCAACCCGCCACCGAGCTCTCCGGCGGCGAGGCACAGCGCATCAAGCTCGCCTCCGAGCTCCAGCGCCCGCACCGCTCGCCCGCCCTCTACGTCCTGGACGAACCCACGACCGGGCTGCATCCGGCCGATGTGGAGGTCCTGATGCGGCAACTGCACGGTCTCGTGGACTCCGGGCACTCGGTGGTCGTCGTCGAACACGACATGGACGTCGTCGCCACCGCCGACTGGGTGATCGATCTCGGCCCCGGGGGCGGTGAGCAGGGCGGCCGGGTGGTCGCCGCCGGGCCGCCCGCCGATGTGGCCGCGTCACCGGAGAGCCGGACGGCCCCCTACCTCGCCAGGGCGCTGGGCGGCTGACCCGAACCGCGCCGGACCGGCGGGGCACACGAGGGGGAACGGCGGCCCCTACCCCTTCGCCTTCCTCCGCGCCCGCAGCCACTCCCGGTTCATCGCCGCGATCGACGGGAGCGGGATGCCCTTGGGGCAGGCGGTGGCGCACTCCCCGGTGAGGGTGCAGCCGCCGAATCCCTCCGCATCCATCTGGGCCACCATGTCGAGGACCCGGGTCTCGCGTTCCGGGGACCCCTGGGGCAGGACGTTCAGGTGGTTGACCTTGGCGGAGGTGAAGAGCATCGCCGAGCCGTTGGGGCAGGCGGCCACGCACGCACCGCAGCCGATGCACTCCGCGTGCTCGAACGCGGAGTCCGCGTCGGCCTTGGGCACCGGGGTGGCGTGGGCCTCGGGGGCCGAACCCGTCGGGGCCGTGATGTAGCCGCCGGCCTGGATGACGCGGTCGAAGGCGGAGCGGTCGACCACCAGGTCCTTGACGACGGGGAAGGCGGACGCCCGCCAGGGTTCGACGTCGATGGTGTCGCCGTCGCGGAAGGACCGCATGTGGAGTTGGCAGGTGGTGGTGCGCTCCGGCCCGTGCGCATCGCCGTTGATGACGAGGCTGCACGCACCGCAGATTCCCTCGCGGCAGTCGTGGTCGAAGGCGACGGGGTCCTCGCCGCGCAGGATCAGGTCCTCGTTGAGGGTGTCGAGCATCTCCAGGAAGGACATGTCGGCGGAGACGCCGTCCACGTCGTAGGTGGACATGGCGCCGGGGGCGGTGGCGTTCTGCTGGCGCCAGACGCGCAGGGTGAGCCTCATGCGTAGCTCCGCTGGGTGGGGTGGACGTACTCGAAGGTGAGGTCCTCCCGGTGGAGGACGGGGGCGCGGTCGGGGGCGGTGAACTCCCAGGCGGCCGCATAGGCGAACTCCTCGTCGCGACGGGCGGCTTCGCCGTCCGCCGTCTGGGATTCCTCGCGGAAGTGACCGCCGCAGGACTCGGCGCGGTGGAGGGCGTCGAGGCACATCAGCTCGGCGAGCTCCAGGTAGTCGACGATCCGATTGGCCTTCTCCAGCGACTGGTTGAACTCCTCGCCCGCACCGGGGACCTTGATGCGCTTCCAGAACTCCTCGCGGATCTCGGGGATGCGGCGCAGGGCCTTGCGGAGGCCCTCGTCCGTGCGGGCCATGCCGCAGTGCTCCCACATGAGCGCACCGAGTTCGCGGTGGAAGGAGTCGGGGGTGCGGTCGCCGTCGACGGCGAGGAGGAGGTTGAGCCGGTCCTCGGTCTCGGCGAGGACCTCGCGGACGGCGGAGTGGTCATCGGTGACGGGCTCGGCCTGCGGGTGGCCGGCCAGGTAGTCGTTGATGGTCGCGGGAAGGACGAAGTAGCCGTCGGCGAGGCCCTGCATGAGGGCGGAGGCACCGAGCCGGTTGGCGCCGTGGTCGGAGAAGTTGGCCTCTCCGATCGCGAACAGGCCGGGGACGGTGGTCTGGAGGTCGTAGTCGACCCAGAGTCCGCCCATCGTGTAGTGGACGGCGGGGTAGATCCGCATGGGGACCTCGTACGGGTTCTCGGCGGTGATCCGCTCGTACATGTCGAAGAGGTTGCCGTACTTCTCCTCGACCTTCGCCCGGCCCATCCGGCGGACGGCGTCGGCGAAGTCGAGGTAGACGCCCTGCCCGCCGGGTCCGACGCCCCTGCCCTCGTCACAGACGTTCTTCGCGGCGCGGGAGGCGATGTCGCGGGGGACGAGGTTGCCGAAGGAGGGGTAGATCCGCTCCAGGTAGTAGTCGCGCTCGTCCTCGGGGATGTCGGCCGGCGCCCTCCGGTCGCCGCGGGCCTTGGGCACCCAGATGCGTCCGTCGTTGCGCAGCGACTCGCTCATCAGCGTCAGCTTGGACTGGTGGTCTCCGGTGCGCGGGATGCAGGTGGGGTGGATCTGGGTGAAGCAGGGGTTGGCGAAGTACGCACCGCGCCGGTGGGCCCGCCAGACGGCGGTGGCGTTGGAGTTCATCGCGTTGGTCGACAGGTAGAAGACGTTGCCGTACCCACCGGTGGCGAGGACGACGGCGTCCGCGTAGTGGGTGCTGATCTTTCCGGTGACCAGGTCGCGGGCGACGATTCCCCGGGCCCGCCCGTCGACGACGATCAGGTCGAGCATCTCCGTGCGGGGGTGCATCTCGACGTTGCCGGCGGCGATCTGCCGAGACAGCGCCTGGTAGGCGCCGAGGAGGAGTTGCTGGCCGGTCTGCCCGCGGGCGTAGAAGGTGCGGGAGACCTGGACGCCTCCGAAGGAGCGGGTGTCGAGGAGGCCCCCGTATTCACGGGCGAAGGGGACTCCCTGGGCGACGCACTGGTCGATGATCTCGACGGAGATCTGGGCCAGGCGGTGGACGTTGGATTCGCGGGCCCGGAAGTCACCGCCCTTGACGGTGTCGTAGAAGAGGCGGTGCACGGAGTCGCCGTCGTTGCGGTAGTTCTTGGCGGCGTTGATGCCGCCTTGGGCGGCGATGGAGTGGGCCCGGCGCGGGGAGTCCTGGTAACAGAACTGGACGACGTGGTAGCCCTGTTCGGCAAGGGTGGCGCCGGCGGATCCGCCGGCCAGGCCGGTGCCGACGACGATGATGCGGTGCTTGCGCCGGTTGGCCGGGTTGACCAGCCGGGCCTGGAAGCGTCGGGCGTCCCACCGCTCGGCGATGGGGCCGGCGGGGGCCTTGGCGTCGACGACGGGCTCGCCGGTCGCGTAGTCGAGGTAGTTCACGGTCAGCTCACCACTCCGGTCATGACGGCCACGGGGACGGAGACGAAACCGGCGGTCAGGACGAACGCCAGGGTGTTGGCCGCGGCCTTGAGCAGGCGGTCACGGCGGGCGTTGCCGACGCCCAGGGTCTGGGCGGCGCTCCAGAATCCGTGGCGGACGTGGAGGCCGACGGCGAGCATGGCGACGAGGTAGACGACGTTGCCGTACCAGGTGGAGAAGGTGTCGACGACGTTCTGGTAGGGCTTGCCCTCCTCGAAGCCACCGCTGTGGACGGTGCCGGTGGTCAGGTCGAGGACGTGCCAGACGATGAAGAGGGCGAGGACGACCCCGCCCCAGCGCATGGTGCGGGTGGCGTACGAGGAGCGCCTGCGGCGGTGGACGTACCCGGTGGGGCGGGCCTTCAGGTCGCGCCGGCTGAGCTGGTACGCGGAGACGACGTGGGCGACGACGGCGGCGAGGAGGACGATCCGGACCAGCCAGAGGGCCCACTCGTGGTGGAGGACGGGGGCGCCCATGACGCGCAGCCAGTGGGCGTAGGAGTTGAACTCTTCGGGACCGAAGAAGACCTTGAGGTTCCCGGCGACATGGGCGACGAGGTAGCCGAGCATGATCAGCCCGCTCGCCGCCATGACCGTCTTCTTGCCGAGGGTCGATGACAGGAATCCGCGTGACGGTGGGGGGGACGGTGGGCGTGCCGCCGTCCGGTCCCTCATGGGTGCCAGAGCCATGTCTTCGACGCTAGGGCCGAAGGACCCAAGAGGTCCAAGACATGGTCCACCTCATCTCGATAGGCTGGACCTATCCATGTCCCTTAGGCTGGGCCCATGCAGTTCCAGCAGCTCCTCTACTTCGTCGCCGTGGCCGAGACCCGGCACTTCACCAGGGCCGCCGAACGCGTCCACGTCTCACAGCCTTCGCTCTCCCAGCAGATCAAGGCCCTGGAACAGGAGTTGGGTGCGGAGCTCTTCAGCCGGGCCCGGGGAAACATCACCCTCACCGACGCGGGCGAGGCCCTCCTGCCGCTCGCGCGCCGGATCCTCGCCGACACGGAGACGGCCCGCCTGGAGGTGCAGGAGCTGGCCCGGCTCAAGCGCGGCCGGGTGCGGCTCGGTGCGACCCCGAGCCTGTGCACGGGGCTCCTGCCGGACGTGCTGCGGACCTTCCACGACCTGCATCCGGGCATCGAGCTCCTGATCGAGGAGGGGGGCTCGCACGATCTCGTGCGGGAGCTGGCGCGCGGAGCCCTCGACCTGGCCCTGGTCGTCCTCCCGTTGCCGTCTCCCTCCCCCGCCCTGACGACGGTCGAGCTGCTCCGAGAGGACCTCGTGGTGGTCTCGGCCGCCTCCTCGCCGCCCCCGCGCCGCCCCGTGCGGATCAAGGACCTGCGGGACCAACCGCTCGTGATGTTCCGACACGGCTACGACCTGCGGGAGCTGACCGTGGCGGCTTGCCGGGCGGAGGGTTTCGAGCCCTCGTTCACCGTCGAGGGCGGGGAGCTGGACGCGGTGCTCGGCTTCGTACGGGCCGGCCTCGGGCTCGCGGTCGTCCCTGCCATGGTCGCCGCGCGCGCCGGCCGCGACCTGCGGGTGACGGCCCTCGCCCGCCCGGGTCTGCGCCGCACGATCGCGCTGGCCCATCGCAGCGACGTGGCCCCGCCGCGGGCGGCCCGGGAGCTCCAGAGGCTGCTCATGGCCTCCCGCCGCGGCGGTGAGGGCACCCCGGAGTCGGTGATCGCCGCGGAAGGGTGAGGGCGGCCCGGGGAGGAGGCGCCCCGGGCGGGGCTCAGACCGCGTCCGCGAGCACCAGCGAGTGGATGCGGTCCGGTGCGCCCGGGCGGGCGTAGTACCAGCCCTGGGCGGTGTCACAACCGAGGTCGCGCAACTGGCGCGCCTGCGCCCCGGTCTCCACCCCCTCGACGGTGACGGCGAGTTCCAGGCTGTGGGCGAGCGAGACGATGCCCTCGACGATCTTGAGGTCGACCGGGTCCACCGGATGCTGTTGCATGCCTTGGGTGAAGGAACGGTCGAGCTTCAGGACGCTGACCGGCAGCCGGCGCAGATTGGCCAGGTTCGAGTAACCGGTGCCGAAGTCGTCGAGGGCGATGTCCACGCCCATTTCGGCGAGCTGGCGCAACGGCTTCAGCAGGTCCTCGTCAGCGCCGATCAGGGCCGACTCGGTGACCTCCAGGCAGAGTGCGCCCGGTTCGAGCCCGGACCGTTCCAGGACGTCGACGGTGTCGGCGACCAGGCGCGGGTGGTGCAGCTGCGTCGGCGACAGGTTGACGTTGATCCGCAGCGGACCGCCGTCGGAGTGCCGGGTCTGCCAGAAACGGGCCTGCCGGACGGCCTCCTGGAGCACCCAGCGGCCGAGCGGCACGATGAGGCCGGTGTCCTCGGCGAGCGGGATGAAGCGGTCCGGACCGAGCACCCCGTGCTGTGGGTGGCACCACCGCACGAGCGCCTCCGCGCCGTGCACGCTGCCGTCGCCGAGGTGGACGAGCGGCTGGTACTCGATGAAGAACTCGCCGCGCTCCAGGGCGGCCGGCAGGGCCGTGGTGAGTCCGTGCCGGGTGATGGCGCGGGCGTCGGCCTCGGGATCGGCGAGTTCGAAGCGGTTGCCGCCGGCCGACTTGGCCCGGTACATGGTGATGTCGGCGCTCCTCAACACCTCCGCCGGGGTCCGCTCCCCCGCCGGTCCTTCGACCACTCCGACGCTGCCGCGCACGGTGAGTTCGCGACCCTCGATGCGGAGGGGGGTCGCGAGGGCCGCGAGGATGCGGTCCGCGAGTTCGACGACGTCCCGCTCGCCGCGGGAGCCGGTGGTGAGGGCGACGAACTCGTCGCCGCCGAGCCGGGCCACCATCTCGCCCGCTCCGGTGACGCACCCCTGCAAACGATCGGCGACCTCGACGAGGAGCCGGTCCCCGGTGGAGTGGCCGAGGCTGTCGTTGATGACCTTGAAGCCGTCGAGGTCCAGGTAGCAGAGACCGAAGCGGTTGTGGTCTCCGGGGGCGAGCGCCTTCTCCAGGCGCTCGAAGAACAGCGTCCGGTTGGGCAGTCCGGTGAGCGCGTCGTGGGTGGCCTCGTACCGCAGGCGCAGATGGAGCAGCCGCCGTTCGGTGGTGTCCTCCATGAGGGCCAACTGGTACTGCGGGTTCCCGTCGGCGTCCCGGAGGAGCGAAACGGTGAGATTGGTCCACAGAACCGTTCCGTCACCCCGGTAGTAGGGCTTCTCGACGCGGTAGTGGTCGCGTTCGCCCCGGACCAGTTCCTCGTACAGCTTCCAGACGTGCGGGCCGTCCTCCGGGTGGACCCACTCGCTGACGTTCCGGCTGCGCACCTGCCCCTCCATCCCGCCGAACATGCGGGTGAGGGTCTCGTTCACCTCCAGGACGTTTCCGTCCAGGTCGGCGATGCCGATGCCGATCGCCGCACCGTCGAAGACGGCCCGGAACCGGCTCTCGGTGGCGTGCAGGGCGATCTCGGCAGCGCTGCGGGCCGCGAGCGCGGAACGGGCGATCGCCTCTTGCTCGGCGCGGGTCCGCTCGCGCAGGGCCTGGGCGTACCCCGCGGCCATGGCGTGCTGGAGCCGGGCGCAGCGGGCGCGCAGTTCCTCGGTGGACATGTCCGACTCCGCACCGCAGTAGAGCACCAGGTACGCGTCGACGACGCCGAGGCTGCGGCCCAGCGCGTCCGGGTCGGTGCAGTGGCCCTCGACGAGGGCCGCCCCGGTGCGCTGGGCGGGTGCCGTGTCGAAGGGCCGGGCGTGCAGGGCGTCGTACAGGGTGCGGGCCAGCGGCAGCAGGTGCCCCTCGAACTCGGCACGGGTCAGCGACGTCGCGGTCACCGGGAAGATCGCGCGGCTCCAGATGGTGGCGAACCGCCTGAGCCTGTCCTCCGGATCGTCGGCCGGGGCATCCGCGCCGGACGGCTGTGACGGGACCCTCACGCCTTGCGCCCCACCCCTGCGAACCCGGAGAAGGCATAGGGATCCTCCTCCTCGACCGGACCGTCCGGTCGCCAGTGGGGCATCGGGACGAGGCCGGGCTCGACGAGTTCGGTGCCCTCGAAGAAACGGGTGACCTCCTCGCCCGACCGCATCACCAGGGGGTTGCGGATGTTGCGGTACACCCCGACGGTGCCGCCGGCCTGCTCCTCCGAGAGCGGAATGCCCTCGTAGGAGGCGTGGGTGAGGACGACGAGGCTGCCGGGCGCCAGGGCGGCGACCAGTTCGGCAACGGCCTCGTACGGTCGGTCGTGGTCCTCCAGGAAGTGGAGGACGGCGACCAGCAGCAGCGCCACGGGCCGGTCCAGGTCGAGGAGTCGGGTCACCTCGGGGTTGTACAGGATGTCGGCCGGCTTGCGCAGGTCGGCGGCGATGACGGTGGCTTCGTCGTCGCCCTCAAGGACGGCGCGGCTGTGGGCCACCGCGACCGGGTCGTGGTCGACGTAGACCACCCGGGCAGCGGGATCGGCGGCCCTGGCCACCTCGTGCACATTGCCGAAGGTGGGTATGCCCGAGCCGATGTCGAGGAACTGGGTGATGCCGTTGTCGACCGCGTGGCGGACGGCCCGCCGCATGAAGGCACGGTTCGCCTGCATGATCTTGGGCAGGCCCGGCATGAACTCCATGGCCTTGCGCGCCGCTTCCCGGTCCACTTCGAAATTGTGCGAGCCGCCCAGATAGAAGTCATACATACGGGACACGCTCGGCACCGAGATGTCGATACCGGGCGGAGCCCAGGCGGGACGCTCCATCAATGTCTCCAACAAGTCGGCATGGGGGATGCGGCCATGTGTTCGCGGCCGGTGTTCGAGGTGAGGCTACTGATCGCTCGCCAGGAGAGCGAGTAGAAACGGAAATTCGCGATCCGTTCTTAGTCACACGCCATTGGCACGTGCTCCTGGAACGCAGGGATCGCGCCTTCGGGCCGTGCAAATTCACGTGCATCTGACCGTGCATCGGTTCTGACGCCCGCCCCGAACCTTCTCCATCGGGGCCTCAGGGCCCGCTCGCACCTCGACCGTTGCCGGCCCTCGGGCCCGGGCGCCGGTGCAGGATGCCCTGTCGGCCGCCTCGTCCGACAGGGCGACAACCAGACAGTTCCCTTCCGAGGGGCCGGAACGAGCCGGATCGACCGTCCGTCCCGGGGCATCGCGGTCGGCAATACCGGGGCATTGCACCGCATCCGCCCGTGACACGCGGTGAACCGTCAAGTCCACACATCCGGAGATCCCCTCCATCTGGCGAATCAGGACCGAATCCGCCCCGGCGCTCCGCCCGGGTGATCAAGCTCGACCGCGTGTCTCTGTACGGATCGCTCCTCGCCCGCCCGCTCGCCGCCCTCGGACTGGTGTGGCTGCTCGCCGCCCCCGCGCCCGCCAGCGCCGATGCCTGCGCCTACGCCTACGCCTCGACCGACTCCGGCGGTCCGCTCGTTGCGGTCGCAGTCGCCGGCGGCCACCACGACGAGAACGGCAACGGGGGCGGAAAGGGCCACGACGAGGGCAAGGGCCGCGACCACCACGGCAAGGGGAAGGGCAAGGGGCACGACCACCACCCCCACCCCAACCCCAGCCCCCCCCCCCCCCCCCCCCCCCCGCCCCCACCCCCCCCCCCCCCCCCCCCCCCCCCCCCCCCCCCCCCCCCCCCCCCC
>NZ_JBHYMF010000013.1:0-69738 GCF_042742855.1 Streptomyces sp. NPDC058877
CCCCCGGCGGGCAGGGCCGTCCGCCCCGGACGGGGCGTCCTCGCCGCGGGCCTACCGGCGCGGGGTGAAGGTGATCACGTCACCGGCGCGCTCGCCCCCCGTGGGCAACTGGCCGTGGGAGTTGGTGCGGATGTACACCCGGTGCAGCCAGCGGTCCTTGCCGTCCCAGCGCGGCGAGAAGGGCGTACGGGCGTGTGTGGTACGGAAGTTGTCGATGATGAGCACGTCTCCGGGGGTGAGGAAGACGCCTTCGGTGACATCGTCGAGGGCCTGGGAGAGCTTCGCCACGGCCTCTGCGTCCGGCCCGCTCTCGGGCTTGAGCAGCTCGCGGTCGTAGCCCAGGAGCGGGTCGTCCTGGGGACCGTACAGCGGCTTCACCTTGGCGATGGCTCCGGGGTCCTCGACCCCGCCGCGGAACGCCACGTCCACTTCGCAGGGCTGCTTGTTGTCGTGGAGCCGGTCGACGGTCTCCTCGTCCAGGAGCCGGATGGCCTTGCGTATCGACCCCACGAGCGTCTGCGCCCTGCGCTCGTGATCGGCCCTGGTGCACGCCAGCAGCACGTAGTTGGGCTGCAGCGTGTGGTACGCCATCTCGGTGTGGAACTCCAGGAGCGTCTCGCTGGTCTCCGACGACAGGTGGTGCGCGCCCGGCGAGGGGTACACGTCGTGGTACACCGTTCCCGCCCGCAGCTCCGCGTATCCGGTGTGGAGGCCGAGACGCCGACCGACGATCGCGAGGAAGCCCTCCATGTTGAGGCGCTTCCGCTCAATCGGCGCCGGAGTGCTCGTCGGCGTCGGGGGCAACTCCTCCTCCGCCTCGACCGGAAGCCCGCGGATCAGCAGGAACCCGTCCTCGTTGCCGACCTGGTTGAAGGCGTCGAGCACGTCACTGATCTCGTACGGCAGCTCCTGCGCGAGCTTGTGCGCGGCGTCGAGGAAGCCGTACAGGTCCTGACGGGGCACGGACGGAAGCTTCGACACGAGCGACAGCAGGTGTTCCCGGTGCTCGGTGGCGTCCAAGATCGCCATTTCTACCTCTCCTCTTCCTTCTTCTTCGTCTGATGCGCGCGGGCGTACTGAAAGAGCAACTCCGCACCGACCTCGGTGGCCAGTACGCTGGTGATTCCGGCGTGGTCGTACATGGGCGACACCTCCATCACGTCGAATCCGACCGGATTGAGCTCACCAACCGTGCGCAACAGGGCGAGCACCTCGCGACTGGTGGGGCCGCCCGGGGCCGGGGTGCCCGTGCCGGGCGCGAACGCGGGGTCGAAGACGTCGATGTCCACCGAGACGTACACCGGGCGGTCTCCGAGCCGTTCCTTGATCAGGTCGGCCGTGGCCCTCACGCCCAGGTCGGCGAACTCGTCCGCGGTGACGATGCGCACGCCGTGGCCGCGTGCGTAGTCCAGGCTGTCGGGCTTGGGGTTGTGTCCGCGGATGCCGAGCTGGATCATGGCGTCCGCTTGGACGAGCCCCTCGTCGATGCCGTGCCGGAAGGGGGTCCCGTGGTGGAACTCCCCTCCGATCATCGCCGGGTTGGTGTCGGAGTGGGCGTCGAGGTGGAGAACGGCCACCGGACCGTGCCGGCCGTGGACGGCACGCAACGCGGACAGGGTGAGCGAGTGGTCACCGCCGAGCATGAGGAAGGCCGAGTTGTCCTCGAGCAGGGCCGACAAGTGGTCCTGCGCCGTCTTGATGGCGATGTGCTGGTTGAAGGGCGTCAGGTTGATGTCTCCGCCGTCGACCACCTTGATCAGGTCGAAGACGCCGGGGCCGCGGTCGATGCCCACGCCGTGGATGAGGCCGGACTCACAGCGGATCTGCTGGGGTCCGAAGCGCGCGCCCGGACGGTAGCTGGTGCCGCCGTCGTAGGGAGCTCCGATCACCACGACGTCCGCACCCCGGGGGGCCGGGTCGTGTGGAAGCCGCATGAACGTGGGAATCTGCGCGTACCGTGGTGAGACGCTCGAGTTGATCTGACCGCTCACGGGGTCGTCCTCCGGGTGTGGATGTGGATGCGGGCCGCCGCCTGCCGGGCCTTGTCGAGTGCGTCCTCGGCGGTGCGGCCGTGTGCGTAGACGAAGCCGACGGAAGCCGAGTTGTCCAACCTCTCGGCGACCAGGTCGCCCGGTTCGTGGTGCAGGCGAACCGACACACCAGGCCCTTCGGCCTCGTCCAGGCCGTCGATGTGGGTGAACTCGCCGCTCTCGTCGGGGAAGAGCACCACCACCGCAGCGCCTCCCGCGACGCCCCGACCGGGCCTTCCCGCCGGTACGTGTTCCAGGCCGAGGGCAAGCAGCTTCGCGTCCAGGTGCGGGTTGGTCCCGCAGACGTCGGTGACCATGGTGGAGATCATGTGGGCCGGCAGCCGGGGGTTCACCTCGATGACGCGCGGCCCGTCCTCGGTGATCATCACTTCGGTGTGGGCCGGTCCCTGGCGGTAGGAGATGGCCCGCAGGGCCCGGTCCACGCAGGACCGGAGCCCGTCCCAGACCTCGGGTTCGAGGGCGAGCGGGAAGGAATGGGCCTCCTCCAGCATGGTCTGCTTGTGGAGGTACTTGGACGTGGCGCCGAAGAAGTGGGTGGCTCCGTCCACCGTCATCGACTCGACGCTGACCTCGGTGCCCCGCACGTACTCCTCGACGAGCACGTGTCCGGGGCGCGGCTGTCCCCTCAGGGACTGCCGGATGTCCGACAGCTCCCGCCACGCCCCGACCGCCTCCTCGCGGGTCGTGCACTTGCGGACGCCGTAGGAGATGGCCTCGGACGGAGGTTTCGCGATCAGCGGCAACCCGACGTGGGCGATCGCCTCGTCCAGTTCCTCGAGGCAGGTGACCAGCCGCCACCGCACGTTCGCCGGGTCCCCGTCCAGCGCGGCCCGCAGCAGGTGCTTGTGGTTCGCCGCACGCACCGCGTCCAACCCCTGCGAGGGCAGGCCGAGGTGCTCGGCAGCGCGAGCAGTGACCTCCGTGTGGTAATCGGAGAACGACAGCACCCCGTCCACCAGGGGTTTGCCCTCTTCGTCGGTGAGAACGCCGACCACGGCGCGCCAGTCGTGGGTGTCGACGTGCAGCACGCGGTCGACCCGGCCCAGCGGATGCTCGGCCAACGGCCGGCCGCCCCCGGTGTACCACTCCTCGCCCTGCACCAGCAGCCACACCTCGCAGCCGAGGTCCCGCGCGAGGTGGATGCCGGAGTAGAAGGCGTCGTGCAGCATCGACTCCACGACGGCGAGCCGTTTGCCCTGGAACCCCTCGTATCCGGTCATCGTCCCCCCTCGGCCAGGATCTTCCCGATGACCTCTTCGACCACGACGGCGTCCGGATGGACCCCGCCGACCACGGTCAGGTCGAACAACCGCTGGACGACCCGGGCCTTGACGGCCGCGACCTCGTCCTCCGCCGCGCCGGCCCGGCGGACCAGCAGTGAGAAGGACGCGGTCGTCCCCGAGCCCTCGTGCACACCGAGCTTGGGTCGGGTGACGGTCTCGGCGGGCAGGAGGTCGGCCATGGCGGCGCGCAGCACCCACTTGTCCCGCCCGTACCGGCGCTTCAGGCCGGCCTCCAGGGAGGTCAGCAGTTCCAAGACCTCGCGGTCCCAGTAGGGATGGGTCGACCAGTGGCCGGACACGGCGGACAGCACCGGGCTCATCTCGTTCAAGCCGTCGAAGGTGTCCATGTCGAACGCCACTGCGGTGTCCAGGTTCGGCAGCCGGTCCTCCCGGTGCATGCCGCCCAGGGGGATGTCGGCCCCGTACCCGGTGAGCACCCTGCGCGGCGGCCCGTCGATGCGACGGTAGAGCGCGGTCAGCGGCAGGAGGTACTCGATGACCTCCGGATCCACCGACTCGGCGGCGTGAACGGTGTGCGGAAGCAGGGCCAGCAGGTCCTCGGAACCGACGGTGATCTCCCGGTGCTCCGAGCGGAGGTGGTCCGCCACCACCCGGGCCTGGGGGAACTCGTTCGAGACGTCCGTGCCCATCGACAGGGTGTCGACCCCCGCCGTGGCAGCGCCGACGGACAGCGCCGCCACGGCGGAGGAGTCGATCCCGCCGGACAGGACCACGAGTGGCCTTCCGGCTCCGGGAAGCCGCCGGATCACGGCCTTCTCCAGCGCCGCGCGGACGCTGTTGACCGCTTCGTCCTCTTCCATGAGGAGCCGGTGCACCGGGGGCACCCAGGTGCGGTGCGCCGTCACCTCACCGGTGTCCACCCGGACGTCGAGCACCGTCCCGGCGGGAACCCGGTGAACCCCGGGAAGCCCCCGGAGGCGGCGCGGCCCCGGGACCGGGGCGCCGCCCTCCGCCGCCCCGGCCTCCGCGAGCACCTTCACCTCGGTGGCGGCCAGCACGTGCCCCGGTTCGGGACGCACGTACAGCGGGACGGATCCCGCGTGGTCCGTGGCCGCCAGCACGCGCGTGCCCGTCACGAGCAGCGCGGCGTACCGGCCGTTGACCAACCGGAACGCATGGGGGCCGTACTTCTCGAACAGGCCCGAGACCAGCTCGGCGTCCGAGGCGCTCGCGGGAGAACCCACGGTGCCGTGGATCTCGTCGCGGTTGTAGATCTCCCCGGCGAACAACACCAGGACGTCCCCGTCGGTGGCGTGTGCCGCGCACGGGCCGGCGCCGGGGTGGACCAGTACGGCGTCCACGGTCTGCCCGTGCAACCGCTCGGACAGCCGGGTGTGCCGGCCGCGCGTGGCGAACGCCGCCGTGGGGATCGGGCCCCCGCCGCTGTGGGCGGAGGCCAGGAAGCCGAAGGCTGCGGGAAGGACGGTCTGGGTCATGTCAGATCTTCAGCGCTCCGAAGCCGCCCGCGGTGAACTCGTAGTTCACCGGGACCTCGATCAGGTAGGGGCGGCCCAGCTCGACTCCCTTGCGCAGCGCGGCGAGCAGTTCCTCGCGCGTCGTCGCCCTGGCGCCGTCGACGCCGTTGGCCTGGGCCAGCTGCACGAAGTCCACGCCGGTGAACTTGACGGCCGGGTCGTGGCTGCGGTGGTGCCCGATGTTCTGGTACAGCTCGATCAGGCCGTTCGTGTCGTTGTTCACCACGACCGTGACGATCGGCAGGCCGAGCCGGGCGATGGTCTCCAGGTCGGCGCTGTTGGAGTGGAAACCGCCGTCTCCGGCGATCAGGAACGTCGGCTGCCCCGGCCGGGCCATCTGCGCACCGATGGCGGCGGGGATGCCGTAGCCGAAGCTGGAACAGCCGGCCGAGGTCAGGAAGCCGTACGGCTGGTCGGCACGGGCGAAGAGCACCCCGTAGTGGCGGAAGAAGCCGATGTCCGAGACGATCGTCCCCTCGGCCTCCTCGGCGGTCTCGCCCATGACGGTGTTCATGCAGTCGATCACCTGGTGGACGCGCATGCCGTCGTCGTACGTCTCCGGGTCGGACAGCAGCTCGCTGATCCGCTCGCGCACGGCCGTGATCTCGTGCCGCTCCTTCGCCCGTACGTCCGCGGTGCCGGCGTCCAGGTGCTCGACGAAGGCGAGCACGTCCGTGACCACGTCCACCGTCGGCCGGTAGATCCGCGGCACGGGGTTGGCGGTCGGGGAGACCCGGACGGTCTGCTTCGCGCCGCCCCGCTCCCACATCGAGGGACGCAGGTCCTCGGCGTAGTCGTAGCCCAGGGTGAGGATGACGTCGGCCGGGCCGAAGAGGGACTCCAGTGCGGGGAACGACAGGATCCCGTCCATGTAGCCGGTGACGGCTCCGTAGTTCAGCTCGTGCTCGTGCGGCAGCACGCCCTTGGCGATGTACGTCGTGATCACGGGGATGTCCAGGCGCTCCGCGAGCGCCCGGATCGCGGGGACCGCCCCGGCGCGGATCGCGGCGGCACCAACGACGAACACCGGGTTGGCGGCCTCGCGCACGAGGGCGACGGCCCGGTCCGCGGCCTGCTCCCAACCGGGCTGCACCGCCATGATCGGCTTGTCGGGGGTGCGTGCGGGGCCGTGGTCCTCGTCGAGGTCGATGCCCTCGGAGGAGCCCAGCAGGTCCACCGGAAGGCTGATGAAGGAGGGTCCGACCGGCTCCGTCATCGCGTTCGTGACGGCCGTGTCGACCAGGTCGGTGATCTCGCGGGGGCGCTGGAGCTCGACGGCGTACTTCGACACCGGCTCGGCGATCTTCACCAGATCGAGGCACTGGTGCGTGTCGTTGGGGAAGATGTCGTGCGACTCCGACTGGGCCGCCATCGCGATGACCGGGGAACGGTCGAGGGCGCTGGTCGCCATGCCGGTGGCCAGGTTGGTCATGCCGGGGCCCAGCGTGGCCCAGCACGCCTGCGGACGGCCGGTGATCCGGGCCAGCACGTCGGCGGCGACGCCGGCGGTGAACTCGTGCCGGGTCAAGACGAACTCGATGCCCTCCTGCTCGTCGAACAGGATCGACGCGGCTTCACGGCCGACGACACCAAACACCTTCTCGACCCCGTGCTCGCGCAGGCGCTTGAGCAGAGCGTGTGCGGTGGTCGGCTGCTCGCTGGGGCCGGTGGATACACGGGACATGAAACGGGACTCCTGTTCGCGGGGTGACGAGAGATCAGGACACACCCTGCGGCGGTGCTCTCTCGCCGTTCTCTCCGGCGGCTATCAGGGACCGCGTCGAGAGTGGGCGGAGACCGCCGCGCCCGAAGATCGGCCGTGTGAGCAGTGGAGTGGTGATCGACCAATGGCAGACGCCCGAGGACGCGCGCGAGGCCGGCTGGGACGCGCTCGTCGGACCGGAGGACTTCTTCCTCTGCCCCGACTGGATGCGTGTCCTCCAGGACTCCGCCGGAGCATGGATGGGCTACCTCACCGCACAGGCGGACAGCCGCGCACAGGCGGACAGCCGCGTGCTGGCGGCACTGCCGATGGTGCGGGCCACCCGTGATTCCCCGTGGTCCTTGGGCCGCACCGACATGCTGATCCGCCACTGCACCGAAGAGGGCATGGACGGGGCCGCGGAGGTCCTCGCCGGATTCGGCGACGTCGAGCGCCTCATGCCGTCGATGATGTGCGGCGGACGGCACCTCGGCCGGACCCGTCTGCTGCTGCGGCCGGGCGCCGACGCGGCGACGGCGCACCGGATCCTCGAACGGGCCGAGCGCATCGCCTCCCGCGAAGGGTGCCGGTCGATCTGCCTCCCCTATGTGGACGCCTCCGACCGGATCCAGCGCGAGGTGCTCGGCGAACGCGGCTACCTCTCCCACCTGTCGGGGCAGTTCGCCTCCCTGGCCCTGCCCGGCGAGGGCTTCATGGACTACGCCCTGGCGCTGCCCTCCCGGCGCTCGCGCCGCGTCCGCGCCGAGCGGCGCCACATCGAGGCCTCGGGTGTGGAGATCACCCTCGCGCCCCTGGATCCCGCCGACATCCCCCGGCTCGGAGCCCTGGAGACCGAACTGTTCGCCAAGTACGGCATGACGAGCTGGGATCCGAAGCGGTCCGAAGCGGTCCTGGAGGCCGCTGCGGAGCGCCTCGGTGACCGCGCGCTCGTGTCCAGGGCAGTGCTGGACGGAAGCATCGTGGGTTTCGGCCTGGTCCTCTCCCACGGCGACGCCTGGTTCGCCCACCGCGCCGGCTTCGACTACGGAGCGGTCGGAAAGCTTCCCCTGTACTACGAACTGCTCTACTACGTCCTCGCCGACCATGCTCCGCGGCACGGGGTGAAGACGGTCCACTACGGCATCGGTTCCACCGAGGCCAAGGTCTCCCGGGGATGTTCCCTGTCCGCTCAATACCTGTACGTGAAGGAGCTCGGCTGATGTCCGGCTGGAACGGCGCCGTCAAGGCCGTGGCGAACCCCGGTGGCAGGCCCGGAGGACGGCTGTCCATGGTGGCCTCGGCCGATGTCGACTCACTCGATCCCGCCCGCACCTACTACGTGTGGTCGTGGCTGCTGCAGCGGACCATGCACCGCACCCTGATGGCCTTCGGCACCGACCCGGTCACCCCCGCGGTCGTGCCGGACCTGGCGAGCGGCCCCGGCGAGGTGTCCGACTCCGGCCTGACGTGGACGTACCGGCTGCGCGACGGCGTCCGGTTCGAGACCGGCGAGGTGATCCGCGCCCGGGACGTCGCCCACGCCGTGGAACGGACCTTCGCTCAGGACGTCCTCCCCGGCGGGCCCACCTACCTCCTCGACCTGCTCGACCACGGCGGCTACCGGGGCCCCTACGGCGGGCAGCGTTGTCGGGCCGTCGAGTGCCCGGACGACCGCACCCTCCGCTTCCGCCTCAAGCGTCCGTTCGCCGACTTCGACTTCGTGATGGCGCAGCCCAACACGGCGCCGGTCCCCGTCCACCTCGACACCCGCGAGGACTACGAGAAGGCGCCGGTGTGCTCCGGGCCCTACCGCATCGGGCACTACCGCGCCGGGCACTCCCTCCACCTCGTCCGCAACCCGATGTGGGACCGCGACACCGATCCGCTTCGCCCCGCCCTGCCGGACGACATGACCGTCACCTTCGGGGTGGACGTCAACGACCTGGACCGCCGTCTCATCGCCGGTGAGTTCCACATCGACGTCGAGGGCCGCGGCATCCAGCACGCCGCGCGGGACGTGATCCTCGCCGATCCCGCTCTGCGCGCCAGGGCCGACAACCCCGCCACCGGTTTCCTCCAGTACGTCACCGTGCAGACGTGCGTCCCCCCGTTCGACGACGTCCACGCGAGACGCGCCGTGTTCCACGCGGCCGACAAGGCCGCGCTCCTCGAGGCACGCGGCGGGGACGGAGTGGGCGGATCGCTCGCCACCAGCTTGATCCCGCCCACCCTGCCCTCCCACACCCGCCACGACCGCTACCCCTGCGGCGCGGACCTCACCGGCGACCTGGAGGCGGCCCGGGCCGAGCTGGTCGCCGCCGGACTCCCCGACGGCTTCGAGACCAGGATCGCCACCCAGCCCGGCAAGTTCGAACTCGTCGCCCGGACCCTCGCCGACGCCGTCGCCCGGGTGGGCATCCGGGCCCGCGTCGAAGTCCTGGACACCGCCTCGTACTACCGCTCCGGCCTGGGGCACCCGGACACCGTGCGCGCCCTCGGCCTCGGCCTGGGCGTCACCGACTGGGGCGCCGACTACCCCACCGAGTACGGCTTCCTGGCCCCCCTGGTGGACGGACGGCAGATCAAGCGCGGCGGCGGCAACTTCAACTTCGCCGAACTCGACGACCCGCTGATCCAGGAGCTCGTCGACGAGGCGCAGTCCCTCCCCGACCCCACGGCCAGGCACCGGCTCTGGCAGCGCGTCGAGGAGGTGGTCATGGAGCGGGCCGTCATCCTTCCGATAGCCCATGACCGCACGCTGCACTACCGGCACCCCGACGTCACAAACGTCTATGTGCACCCCGCGTTCGGGCTGTACGACGTCCAGGCCATGGGGCTGGTCCCGTGACGGTGTTCCTCACGGCCGTCGACCCCGCCGACCGGCGCGTGGTCGGCGACGTGCACGGCCTTCGCCTGGCCGCACACGCCGCCGACCTCCCCCATCTCCCCCGGCCTTGCCCCGCCGACCTCGAAGGCTCCCTCTCCGTCGCCCCGCCGGCGACCGAAATCGAGGAATGGGCGGCCTACGACGTGCACGGCCGCTGCGTCGCGTCCGTACGCCTGGAGTTCCCACTGGAGGAGAACACCGAAGCCGTCACCGCGAGCGTCCTCGTCGTCCACCCGGCCTTCCGCAGGCGGGGCGTCGGAACGCGGATCGCGGAACTCGCCCGGGACCGCGCCGCCGCCCACCGTCGCTCACGGATCCTGCTGGTCACCGACGCCGGACCGGAAGACCCCGCAACGACCCCCGGGCACCACTTCGCCGCAAGGCTGGGGGCCCGCCCCCTAGCGGCCTTCCCGCACCTCCGGCTCCACGTCGACGCCGCGCCGCTCCCGCCCCCGCCTCCAGAACCGCTGCGCCTGCGCTTCTGGGGATCGACCGTTCCCGAAGAACTGGTCGCGCAGGCCGCCCGTCTGGAGGCCACCCTCTCCGCCGAGGCCCCGACCGGACAGATGGACTGGGAGCCGCAGCCGAACGCGGTGTCGCGGATCCGCGACTTCGAGCGGATGCGCATCGCGCGCGGCCGGCGCGCCTACCAGTGCGGCGTCATCGACGGCCGCACCGGGCGGATGGCCGCTTGGACCGCACTGTCCATGACGCGGACCGACCCGGACAACGCGCTCCAGGCCGTCACCGTGGTCGACCCCGCCTACCGGGGACGGGGGTTGGGACTCCTGGTCAAGGCGCACAACCTGGCCGCGTGCCGGGCCGCCGAACCGCGGCTCACCCACGTGGACACCTGGAACGCTTCGGAGAACGCGCACATGCTCCGCATCAACGCCGGTTTCGGGTTCGTCCGCACCGGCACGCGGAGCATGTGGGAACTGGGCGTCCGCCGATCGCCGGGCGCGGACGCGGGACGAGGGGCCGCCCGCCCGGACACCCCGCCCCTCGACGCGAGCGACCACGCGCCCTTCGGCACCGAACGCACGAGCCTTCCACACCACCTGCACGACGAGAGAGGCGCTGGGACCACCCGTGGCACTGAACGCGAGAGCATGCGGCACCGTGAACCCGTCCGGCCAACGGGGCGGAACGCTCAGGTACGTCCGCACCGATGACTTCGACTCGCTCGACCCCGCCGACACCTACTACGCGTACACCTGGAACTTCATCCGTCTCATCGGGCGCGCGCTCGTCGGCTACGCAACCGATGCAGAGGGCGGTCCGCGGCTCGTACCGGACCTGGCGGAAGCACTCGGCCAGGCGTCCGAGGACTCCCGCACCTGGACCTACCGGCTGCGCGAGGGGGTGCGGTTCGAGGACGGCACGCCCGTCACGTCCCATGACGTGAAGTACGCGGTACTGCGGGCCGCCTACCCCGAGCAGGTCTACGGCACACCGGTCACGCGCGGCGGGCCCGCGTACTTCCGCCAGTACCTCACGGGTCCGGACGGGATCGAGACACCCGACGACCGCACCCTCGTCTTCCGGTTGCGCGAGCCCTTCGCGGCCTTCGACTACCTCGCCGCGCTGCCCACCACCATCGCGGTGCCGCGCGAGCACGACACCTATCCGGAGTACCACCGGCGTCCGGTGTCCTCCGGCCCGTACCGCATCTCCACCTACGTGCCGGGCGAACGGCTCACGCTCGACCGCAACCCGCACTGGGAAACCGCGACCGATCCCGTCCGGACGGCCCTGCCCGACCGGATCACGGTGCGGCTCGGGGCGAGCGGTCCGGAGGTCGACCGCATTCTGCTCGACGGGGAGGCGGACGTCGACCTCGCCGGCGTCGGGGTGCAGCCCGAGACCCAGGCGCTGGTCCTGGCCGATCCGGAGCTGGAACGGCAGGTGGACAATCCACGCACGGGTTTCGTCTGGCTCTACTGCCTCAACCAGAACATCGGCCCCTTGAAGAACGTGCACGCCCGGCGTGCCGTGCAGTACGCCACCGACAAGGCGGCGATGCTCGCCGCCTACGGGGGCGACGCCGCCGGGGAGATCGCCACCACCCTGCTGCCCGCGTCCGTCGTGGGGTACGACCACTTCGACCGGTATCCGGTCGGTCCCGAAGGCACCGGGGACCTGGAGGCGGCTCGACGGGAGCTGGCGCGTGCGGGCCTCCCGGACGGTTTCACCACCAGGATCGCCGCCCGGAAGGACCGCACCAAGGAGTGGAACGCCGCGCTCGCGCTGTCCCGTGCGCTGGCGCGCGTCGACATCCGCGCCGAGGTGGTTCCCTTCACCTCCGGCGACTACTTCACCAAGGCGGTCGGCGTTCCCGCGTATGTCCGGGAACACCAGATCGGAATCGTGATGTTCGGCTGGGCCGCCGACTTCCCCGACGGCTACGGCTTCCTCCAGCAGATCGCCGACTCGCGTGCGATCAAGGAGACGGGCAACCAGAATCTCGGAGAGCTGGCCTCGCCCCGGATCGACGCGCTCCTCGACGCCGGAGCGGCGACGCGCGACGACAAGGAGCGCGCCCGGATATGGGCCACCGTGGACCGTGCCGCCATGGACGAGGCCGTCATGTGCCCCTACATGTACGTCAAGTCGGTGGTGTTCAGGGGGCCGCGGGCCGCGAACATCAGGATGTCCCCGGCCTACGGGATGTACGACTATGCGGTGCTGTCGGTCGTGGACGGGGAAGCGCGGGCCGCGGAGGAGGACACGAACACCCGGTGAACCCGGGACCCCGCGGGCGCTGACGCCCCCTCCCGTCCGGGAGCGGGGCACCCCGTGGCCCCACCCGGGTGGGGCCGTGCACCGGCAGGGCGAACCACGATGGCGCGGTGCACGCGTCCAGGGGGGTGCACCGCCCGCACCGTCCGATGCCAGAGCCCTGCGGCGACGGGCCGTGGATCCTCCTGTCGCGCCCCTCGTCCACCCCCATGCGCATGCCCGAACCCCACAGCGAAAGGCGGATCCCGCCATGCACGACGCGGTACCCCGAGGATTCATCGTTCACACCGCGCCCGTCGGCGTCGAGGACGACGGGCGCGATGACCTGTGCGTCATCGCCTCGGAGGTCCCGGCCCGCACCGCGGCGGTCTTCACCCGGTCCAGGTTCGCCGGACCGTCCGTGGCCCTCTCGCGTGCCGCGGCGGCCGACGGCCGTGCTCGGGGGGTGGTCGTCATCGCCCGCAACGCCAATGTCGCCACGGGCGCGGAAGGGGCGCAGAACGCCGCGGCGGTACGGGACTCCACCGCACGCGCCCTGGGCATCGCCCCCGACGAGTTGCTGATCGCCTCCACCGGGGTCATCGGCCGCCAGTACCCCATGCAACGGATCGGCGACCACCTGGGCGGCCTCGCCTGGCCGCCGGCCGAACCGCGGGACATGGGGGCAGCCGCGCGGGCGATCATGACCACGGACACCCGTCCGAAGTGCCTGACCGTGCGGATCGGCGATGCGACCCTGACCGGGATCGCCAAGGGCGTCGGCATGTTGGAACCCGACATGGCGACCCTGCTGACGTTCTTCGTCACCGATGCCGAGCTGGACGACGAGACGCTGACGACGGTCTTCAAGCGGGTCATGGACGTCACCTTCAACGCCGTGTCCATCGACACCGATACCTCCACCTCCGACTCCGCCGCCCTCTTCGCGAACGGCCTCGCCGGTCCGGTCGACTCCGAGGCGTTCGAACAAGCCCTGCACACAGTCGCGTTGGGGCTGGTGAAGATGATCGCCTCCGACGGCGAGGGGGCCTCCACGCTGATCCAGGTCGAGGTCGAAGGCGCCCGCGACACGGCACAGGCGAAGCGGGTCGGCAAGGCGGTGGTCAACTCCCCGCTGGTCAAAACGGCCGTGCACGGGGCGGACCCGAACTGGGGCCGGGTCGTGATGGCCATCGGAAAGTGCCGGGAGGACCTGGACATCACCCCGGAGCACGTCACCGTCCGCTTCGGAGACGTCGAGGTCTATCCGCCCGGGGCGGACGAGGACGAGCGCCGCGAGTCCGTGGCCGCCTATCTGAAGGGCAGCGACGAGGTCGTGATCGGCATCCGTCTCGGTACCGGGGAAAGTCGCTTCACCGTGTACGGATGCGACCTGACCGAAGGGTACGTCCGTCTCAACTCCCAGTACACGACCTGATTCGACGGGGCTTGGCGGAGCGGTACGGGCCCGTGCCGCTCCGGGACGACGCCGTCCCGCGACGGGCGCCCGCACGACGGACCGTCCGTCGCGCTCCGAGATCCCGTCCCGTGCGCAACGGATCACCCTCGCCCGCAGCGATGACCGGTTCCGGCGCACCGGTGGAGAGCGGCGAACACCCGCTCTCCACCGGCCCCGGAGGTCCGGCCCGCCCCGGGGCGCCTCTCCGGTCGATCAGACGGAGCGGTGCGACCGGAAGCAGGTCGCGGATCGGGCCGGTGCTCGGACGCGACCCTCACACCGCCGGGAGGACGATCTCCCTCTTCAGGATCTTGCCGCTCGGCCCCAGCGGCAGCTGGTCCACGAGCAACACGTGACGCGGGTACTTGTAGGCCGCCACCCGCTCCTTGACGTACTCCCGCAGTTCGTCGGCCGAGGCCCGTGCGGCGGGGCGGAGCACGACCACGGCCGCGACCTGCTCGCCCAGTTCGGGGTGCGGGACGCCGACGACGGCGGCCAGGGCAACGGCCGGGTGCTCGTGCAGCACCTCCTCGATCTCGCGCGGGTAGACGTTGTAGCCACCGCGAATGATCATGTCCTTCTTGCGGTCGACGACGTACAGGTAGCCCTCCTCGTCGGCGCGGGCGAGGTCGCCGGTGCGGAGCCAGCCGTCGGGGATGGTGGCCGCCGTCTCCTCCGGGCGGTTCCAGTAGCCCTTCATCACGTTGGGGCCCCGGACGGCCAGCTCGCCGATCTCTCCGAGGGCCACGTCCCGGCCCTCCTCGTCCAGGAGGCGCACCGCCACGTCCCGGATGGGGGTGCCGATGGAGCCGGCCTTGCGCGGCTTGTCGGGATGGTTGAAGGTGACCACCGGGCTGGTCTCGGACATGCCGAAGCCTTCGAGGACGGGGCAGCCGAAGCGCCGCTCGAAGCCGTGCAGGATCTCCACCGGCAGTGAGGCGCCGCCGGAGATGCACATCCGCAGCGTCGACAGGTCCGCGTCCGACGGGTGCTGCAGCAGCGCCGCGTACATCGTCGGCACGCCCTCGAAGACGGTCGCCCGCTCGCGGGCGATGGCGTCCAGGACGGCCCCCGGATCGAACCGCGGGATCATCACGAGCGAGGCGCCGCTACGGACGGCCGCGCTCATGGTGCAGATCTGTCCGAAGATGTGGAACAGCGGCAGACAGCCCACCACCACGTCGTCCGGCGTCATCCGCTGGATCTCGACGCTGTTGACCTCGGTGTTGTGCCGCAGACCGGCGTGGGTGAGGACGGCGCCCTTGGGCCGGCCGGTGGTGCCGGAGGTGTACAGCAGGACGGCCATGTCCTCGCCGCCCGTGTCGGCGACCTCGGGCAGCGGCTCGCACGCGGCCAGCATCGCGGCGAACCCGGCGGGTTCGACGGTGGTGTGCGGCACTCCCGCGGCGGCGGCCCCCTGCGCGCCTTCACCCGGCGCCTGATGCCACTCGAAGAGCCGTGCCGCGCCGGAGTCGGCGAGGTGGTACTCGGTCTCCCGGGACTTCAAGAGCGGGTTCATCGGAACCACGACCGCTCCGGCGCGGAGGATTCCGTAGTACAGGAAGACGAACTCGGGAACGTTCGGCAGCATCAGGGCCACCCGGTCGCCCGGCCGCACGCCCTCGGACCGGAGCAGGGCTGCCGCTCGGGCGGAACCTTCGTCCAGCTCGGCGTAGGTGATGACCCGCTCCCCCAGCCGCAGCGCGGGGCGCTCCGGCTGCCTCTGTGCCGTCTCCACGAGGAATCCCGCCAGATTGACCATGACCGCCTCCGTCACACGAAACCGCCGAACGTTTACATCGCCGACATCTTGCAGTCGTACGCGGACCCGACCTATGGCCGAGGTGACAGCGTTCACGTCCCCGTTTTGTTCCTGGCGACAAAAATATGGGGATACGGTGCGGTCATGAGCATTTCGGGTGTGACATCGGCGCTCCGTGCAAGGCTTCCCGAGCTGGCTGAGAAGATGGCGCTGCGCATCCGCTCCGAGGTCGACGCGTACGGGGACGAGTCGCTCGTCTCCCTGGACTCGCTGCGGCGCTCCTGCCTCGCCAACGCGGGCCGCTTGCTGACGCACCTCCACGGTGAAGGCGCCCCGGAGGCGGAGGCGGCCCGCGAGACCGGGCGGGCCCGCGCGGAGCAGGGAGTCCCACTGGCCGACACGCTGCGTGCCTACCGCATCGGCTCGGAGCTGTTGTGGACGGAGATCCTCGCGGAGGCGCGTACGCACCCCGAGGTCTCGAACGACCTGCTGGTCTCGGAGTCCGCGAAGTTCTGGGCGCTGTTCGGCCTGTACGCCGAGGCGGTGGCAGTGGCCTACCGGGAGACGGCGGCCGAACTGACCTCACGGGGACAGGCCAGGCGCTCGGCCTTGGTGGAGGCGTTGTTCACCGGCGTCATCACCGACCGCACCATGTGGGAGGCCGCCCGTGAACTGGGGCTGCCCGAACACGGTCCGTACGCCGTTGCCGTCGCGGAGGTCGGCGCCCCGGGCGAGGAGCCGCTCGCGGGCGCGGAGGCGGCCTTGCGCCGGGCGGAACTCC
This sequence comes from Streptomyces sp. NPDC058877, assembly GCF_042742855.1. NCBI lineage: Bacteria > Bacillati > Actinomycetota > Actinomycetes > Kitasatosporales > Streptomycetaceae > Streptomyces > Streptomyces sp. NPDC058877. Next base: position 16,143 of record NZ_JBHYMF010000013.1, read on the forward strand.
CTTCCGCCTGGCGACTGCTGCCCGATCAGCAGCTCGCCCTGATCGCACTGCCCCGTGCCGCTGCGGAGAACACCTGCCTGCGCATCCTGCGGCGCGGTCGCGCCCGGGTGGGGTTCAGCCCGTGCTTCGGGTCGCTGCAGAACGCTCCACAGGCCCTGCGTTTCGCCCGTCTGGCCCTGGCCGGCCTGCCGGGTGCCGGGCCTGGTGTGGCGCGGTTCGACGACGATCCCTTGGCCATGGTCGTCGCCGCGGCGCCGGCCGAGGCCGCCCACCTCGTGGAGGTGACCCTCCAGCCCGTGCTCGACCTGCCGGCCGCGGAACGGTCCCGGCTCCTGCGGACCCTGGAGCACTGGTTCGCTTCCGGAGGCTCGGCCGCAGCCGCAGCCCGGGATCTGTTCGTCCATCCCAACACCGTCCGCTATCGCCTCCGGCGCATCGAGGAAGTGACGGGCCGGTCCCTCTCCGATCCGCGGACGGCGGCGGACATCGGCGCGGCGCTCCTGGCGGTCCGCAGCCCCGGGAAGGGCACTGGCGGCCGGGCGGCCGGCCGAGCGGACGGCGGTCGCTGAAGCCGCACCCGAAGGCTCGGTCCATGACCCGCCGCACGGTGCCGTCCTCCCTCACGGTCCGGACGGTCGGAGCAGGAGACGCCCGACCAGCGCCACGGGGCACTGGACGCCTTGGCGCTCGCGGCCGGGTTGCGGGCGACGGGCGGGGCGCAAACGATGGCCTCGGGCGTTGACGCCCGAGGCGGGGGACCAGCCGCGGCCGACGAGGCCACAGGACGGGGCACTTGCGTGCTCCACCAGACCAACGTGCTGAACGCCGGCACGACGCGCAGCACCGGCGGGATCATCCTCCAGCTCGGTGAGGGCCGCATGTCCGACGACCTGCGCTCGCTCCGGCCGAAGCGGACCGTCCAGTTCGATGTGATGACCGAGGGCCAGGCCGCCCTCCACATGCCGGTGCCCACCTCGGTCAAGAGCCGGAACGGGTAGCAGCGAGCAACGATTCGACCGGTCCTCGCGGCACCGCCCAACCACCGACGAACCGGTCGAAGCCTGCACGGAACCAAGAAGGGTCCTCCCCCGGGCGATCCGGTCACGGCCGGACACAGGCCGTCCCGATCCTCCTGCCCTCCTGCCCTCCTGCCCGTTTAGGATGTATGCGCCGTTCACATCAGGGTTGCGGTGTGCACGTCGCAAACATGCGGAGAGCGGCGGAGAGCGAGCGTGAGCCATGCCACAGACCGGTGGGTACCATCACGGTGATCTGCGTGCCGCCTGTCTGCGGGCAGCGCGGGAACTCCTGGAGGAGGACGGCAGTGCCGGCCTGTCGCTGCGCGCGGTCGCGCGCCGGGCCGGGGTGTCGGCGACCGCCCCCTATCGCCACTACGCGGACCGTGAAGCGCTCGTCTCCGCGGTCGCCGCCGAGGGCTACCGCGAACTCGCCGAGCACCTGGCGGCGGCCCACCCCGCCCCGTCGGCCCCGGACGACCTGGCCGCCGTCGCCGTCGCCTACGTCAGGTTCGCCCTCGACCACCCCGCGCTGTTCCGCGCGATGTTCGCCGAGCCCTGCGACCCGACCAGCGCGGAACGCGTCGCCGCGACGGAAGCCATCTCCCAGTACGTCCAGGGCATCGTCCGTGACGCCTTCCCCCGCGTCGAAGACACCGGGGCACTGTCGACCACCGTCTGGGCCCTCGCCCACGGCCTGGCGTTCCTGCACCTCGACGGCAAGCTCGACGCCTCCACTCCCGAGGCCGTCGCCCAACAGGTCCGTGCCTCCGTGTTCGCCCTGTTCGCCGCCTCCCCCGCGATCAGGGAGGCGACCACGGCGAACGGGACGGCGTAGTCCTCGAGCCGGCGGACGCCCGGCCGCGGCACTGCCGAGGTCCATGAACGGGCCGCCCGGAGCGGCCGGTTTCCCCGTTGCGCACGGCATCGGCCCAGAGGCGTGCACGGGCACGGCCCCCACGCGTGCAACCGCTCGTCGAGCGCAAGGTCTCCACGCCGTCGAACCGCACTTTCCAGCATGCTCCGCCGAGCACGTGCCCAGTCGCACCCCTACCGGTCGAAACAGGTCGGCCCCCCAAGCGGCCAAACGGCGACAGGATGTGAACCTGAGGCCGCTTGCCGACCAGGACTGGGAGTCAAGGATATTTTCTGGACATAGAGGACAAGATCAGGGCGTGGGACGTGCATCCACGCACGTGCCGTTCGGCGTCGCGCACACCGTGTGGTCCCCAAGCCGCACACGCCCTCGGCGAGGCACGCTCCCGCACCGCACCCGAGGTCCTCGGCACCCCTACCGTCGAGGTCGCCGGCGATCGAGACGTCGATGCGACTGAGGCACTCACAAAGGTGCGTGCACCCTTCGCTGGCCCCCGCCGAGCTCAGCTGCGGAACGACGCGAACCGGTCACCCACTCGACACGGTGTTACTCCTCTCCTCGTGGTCGCAACAGGCCGTTGCGGTTCGAAACCCGGTCGGTGATCGGCTGCGGTCTCCTGGACGCCTTGGGGGGAGCCGTGCGAATGGCGAATCGCGCCCCCGGCAACAAGCCGTCCGGTGGTGGCTCGGAACAGCCGCTGACCCTCCAGGAGAAGCCTCGTCCAGCTGGTGTGCCCGAAGACGAGGCGGAGCGCCGACACGAGGCCACGCTCGCGTTCCGTCGGACCCTACGTGCCGGCCCGGCCCAAGGACCCGAGGCCGAGCCCGGGGCCAGGCCGTCACATCGTGAACCTGCACATTCCTTCAGACGTGCCCCCGTGTGACAGGACCACGGCCCGGCAGTGGGTGGACCACGCGTTCCCGACGTAACCGCTCGCCCGTCAGACGGGCTCGACGAGGGCGTGAACCGCGGTGATCGCCGTCCGCTCGACGAGCGCGATGCCCGCTTCCCGGGTGGGCTGACCGTCGGTGAGGACGACCACGAGCATGGAGCGTCCCTCGTATTCGACGATGCCGATGCTGTTGACGACCCACAGGCCCGTCGGCTCGCGAGGTAGCCAGCCGTTTTTGAGGACGGGTACGGAGGTGGGTGAACCCGCAGCGCTCACGCCCCAGTCCTGGTCGGCGGCGATGTCGCTCATGAGGGAGCGCAGGTACGCCCGGGAGGTGGCGGACAACGGTGAGTCATCCTCGAAAACGGCCTTCAGAAGGGCCACCTGGTCATGAACCGTGGTTCGTGTGAGCCCCCACGGGCCGCCCTGTCCGGCACGGGCCGCGCTGAGTCCGAGTCGCGCGTTGGCCGCGTCCAGTCCCTGGCGCCTTCCTATGCACACCCAGAGTTCCTGCGCCGCGTCGTTGTCGCTGAAGCGGATCATGCGGGAGGCGAGCTGCCTCTGAGCCTCGGTGAGCGGCACTCCGCGATCCTGCTTCTGCAGCAACAACGCGGCCAGGATGTCGACTTTGATGATGCTGGCCGAAGCGAAGGTCTCCGCGGACGCGCCGTGTGTGAAGGTGCGCCCCGAATTCAGATCCGCGACGGCGAGCGCGTACCGGCCTTCGAACGGCTCAAGCCCGTCGAGCGCTGCTCGCGCAGCATGCTCTGGGCCCTGCACGTGTGCCGGGGGCGACCGCAGGGGCACCGTGGGGGTGGTCTTAGACGTGGGGACGGACGGGGATGCATGGCGCGGCCAGGTGCGCGGAAATGCGACATCAGTGACGCCCGAGGCGGGCAGGATGGTGTAGGCCATCGCCGTCACGCCCAGGAGCAGGGGTAGGGCCAGGGCTGTCTTCCTGTTCAATGGCAGACCTTTGTTTTTGGGCATGCGGAAGGAATCCCGGGGGTGTGCGTGGGGGAATTCACGACCGAATCAACCGATGGACACGTGAGGTGGTGCGTGATGGTGCGACGGGGCGACCCGGCTACCGGGCTACCGGGCCGGTCAAGTACCGGCCTATCCGTCGCAGGACTTGTCGATCTTCCCGTTCTCGTCGATCTCAACGGGAAAGGAGAAGCCGTCGCTGAGGGTGATGGTCCACCCGTGAGTGAGAGTTCCAGAGGCGGGGTTGGCAGCAACCCAGGAGGTGGGGGTGTGCGAGGAGCAGGTGCCGGCGGTCTCTTTCTGGGCAGCCCGCAGTCCCTGGCTCAAGAACCGTTCCGCGAGCCCGGCTCGTGCTGTGGAGTCGCCCGCCTTGGTGGCCGCCACCAGTCCGCCGTAGAAGCCCGACACGGCGGGATCCGAACCCTTGCCCCCGGGCTGGGCAGCAGCGCAGGTCAGATCGGTCACCTTCCCCGAGGACGCGTCAAACTCCGGCATGGCGGTCCGTGCCACCTGCTCGGTCCCCCGGTACAGAAGGACCCCGCCCTGCACCAGTGCCCCGTCGACCTCGGCGCCGCACGTCACACCGCGTGAGTCGGTTCCCCAAATCCGCCGGTACGCCTTCTCGTCCGCGAACAGACCCGCCACCTCGGCGAGGTTCACCTCGTCGCGGGTCGCCGGGTCCTGATAGCGCACGGCGGCCAGGAACAGAGCGCCTGCCGTCTCCGCGGGGCCGGACGGCGGCTTGGAAGGCACCGGTTGGGGAGGGGTGCTGGCGCTGGTCCCCACGGTCGGCGAGGTCAGGGGCTGGACCGATGCCGCGCCGCGCTCGCGCCCCTCCTGTACCGCGAAGCCGGCGGCCAGACCCATCGCCGCCACCATCCCGGTCGCCATCCCCGCCTGCAGGCGCCTGCGGCGTCGTCGCACCCTCCTCACGAGTCCCACCGCGTCGTACGTACCAGGGCGGTGCTGCACCGCGCGGTCGCGCATGGCCGTGGCCAGTTCTTCCTCAAGGTGGAATTCCTTCATGCCGCCCCTCCAGAGTGTGCGCCGAGCGCCTGCCGGCCGACGGCCGAGCGCAGCTTCGCCAGCCCTCTCGTCACCTGCGACCTCACAGAGCTGGGCGATATGTCCATCAAGGCGCCGATCTCCGCGTCGTCGAGATCCTCGAAGTAACGCAGGACCAGTACGGTCCGCATTCTGACCGGCAGCGCATGCAGCGTCCGCATCAACTCGTCGCGGACGTCAAGTTCCTTGTACGGGTCGACGCTTCCGCCACCGATGCCGTCGTCCAGGGGCACCTCCAGAGGTCCGCGCAGCTTTCGCCAGCGGTCATGGGCGAGGTTCACCAGGATCCGGCGCGCATACGCCTCCGGCGAATCGGCGGCCTGCACCCGGCGCCAGTGGCGGCACAGGCGTTCCAGCGTGGACTGCACCAGATCGTCGGCCAGATGACGCTCGCCGGTGAGCAACAGCGCCGTCCGGAACAACGTCGGCGAGCGGGCCTCGACGAAAGCCGTGAAGGCGGGGACGTCAGCTTCTCGCATCAGCAGCCCCCACTCCATGTGCGCCACACACCATTCCTGATCCCCCGTTTCGAAGCCCCGTGGCTTCCACATCCGACCTGACGGAGGCGACCCTCCAATCGCTGCACGCGATCCGGAGCTGTGACCCAAACGTGATCTTGGAGGGGGTGGCCCGCCTCTCCCGCCGCCAGGACTCCGAGTGAGTGTTGATCAAGCCGACGATCACCGCCTGGAGAGAACCGGGTGACACGAGCGGTGCGCTTTGGGGGAACACCTGCAAGTACCGGGTGGGCAGCCGGTAGGTGAGCGGCTCCAGCTCGGCCGGCCGAAGCGTGGCGCCCTGGACCAGGTCCATGAGCGATACGTTTCCTCTCCTCCGGACCGGGGTCGCCAACGCAACAGAGCGGTCGGCGGACAGCTCTTCGTGCTCCAGTCGGGGTCCTCGACCACCACGTCGCGCGACTCCGGCAACATGTGCGCGAACCACACCCACCGCACGACGGGCGCGGTCACCGGCTCGATGCGGCTCAAGGGCTTCAGGCACCGCCTGCCGACGGGCTGCCAGCCGGTCGGCACCGACGACCACTTGTAGACCGAGTGCGGTCCACTGCACATCACCAAAAGCGGCACCGCCTTCGACACGTCAGTCACGCGCTTCACGTTCGTCGACGGCGGGACCTCGGCGCCACCCCGCTCCTCCGCCTGGCGGGCAGAAATGCCGGTCCCGGGCGTCGGTGACGATGCCCGGCCAACCGAACTCACCACCATGGCCCTGCGGTGCGCCGACGCCCCTCACCCGCCGTACCCGTGGGTCTCGGGTCGCCGCCAAAGCCGTGCTTTCCGCACACGCCACCGCGCTCCGCGCACCCCGGTCCCTGCCGAGCCGGATCGTCGTGGCCCGCTGACGCGGTCAAGCCGGGTTGGTCCCCACATGGTCCCCGAAACGAGTCAGGGGCCGTTTCAGATCACTCTGAAACGGCCCCTGACCTGCGACTCTTTCGAGTCGGGACGACAGGATTTGAACCTGCGACCCCTTGACCCCCAGTCAAGTGCGCTACCAAGCTGCGCCACGTCCCGGTGCACGTCTTCGCGGTTTCGCTTCCGCGTCGCCGTGCAGGGAAAACATTACCTCACTCCGGAGGGTGGGTTGACGCACGGGCTGTCACCTCGTCGGAGGCGAGGGGTGCGGCCCCGCAGGTGGCGGCCAGGGCGGCGGCTTCCGCGAGCATCTCGGCGGAGCCGGTGGCGCGTGCCAGGTCGAGACGGGCTCGGGCCTCCTCGTAGCGGGACGGGGACGCGGCGAGGTGCTCGACGGCCCGGGTGAGCAGGCGCCGGGACTCGGACGCGTCGGCGAAGCGGGCCAGACAGCGGAGGGCCTCTCCGAGGGCGGTGTGCGTGCCGAGGCGTTCCGCATGGCCGTACGCCTCCGCGGCGATCCGGGCCGCACGGTCCGGATCGGTGGGCGCGAGGGCGCGGGCCAGGTCCAGCGGCCACGGGGCCCAGACGAGGTGGTGACGGCCACGGACCGTCAGGGCCTCGGCGGCGGCTTCCAAGGTGGACACGGCCTCCTCGGTGCGGCCTTCGGCGAGCAACAGCCGGCCGAGGACACTGGGGCCGTCGGGGAGGACGATGGCGCCCGGCCAGGGCGGACCGAAGGAGTACCGGTCGGCGACGTCGCGCGCCTCGGCGGTACGGCCCCGGGCGACGAGGGTGTCGATGAGGAGGCAGGCGGTGTCCCAGTGGACGGGGAGGCCGTCGCCGACCCGGTCGGCGAGACGGAGCCCCTCCTCCAGGTGGCGTTGGGCGCGGGGCAGGTTGCCCCGGCGACGGTGGACCAGGCCCAAGAGGGTGTGGGCGAAGGCGAGGTGGGCACCGCTCCAGGCGGAGATCTCGAAGGCGCGGACCGCTTCGGTGAAGAGGGCCTCGGCCCGACCCGGACGGTCGGCGAAGGCGTACGCGATGCCGGTGAGGGCCGGGATCTCGAAGCCCCAGGTGGGGTCGGTCCAACCGAGGCCCCGGGCGGGCGCACCGTCGACGAGCGCGAGGTCGCAGAGCCGCACCACCTCGGCGGCGGGTTCCCCGCGGAGCATCGCGTCGAAGCCGCGGACGGTGATGAGGGCGCGTTCGGAGTTGTCGGCCCCGGTGAAGTCGGCGGTCAGCTCGGCGAGGCGGCGGGAGCGGTCGGGGCCGTCCACTTCGGCCGCCTGGAAGCCCTCGTACATGAAGTGCGCGGCCTGGAGCCTCCGGCGACCGGTGCCGGGCGGGGTCCGCCCCGCCTCGACGGCGACGGCGCGGGCGGCGTCCTGGAGTTGGTTGTTGTGGGCGAGGGCCTGGGCGAGGCGGTAGGTGGCGTCGATGCGGAGTTCGTCGTCGAGTCCGGGCAGGTCGAGCGCGGAACGGAGGTGACGGACGGTGGCGGCGGGCGCGGTGAGCAGGGAGGCGCAGCCGAGTTCGTACAGGACCCTGGCGTACGTGTCGGGGCCCGGCGGCTCCACGAGGGCGCGTTCCAGACAGCGCCTGGCCGCGTCGGGGGCTCCGACGGCGAGGTGCTCCACGGCAGCGGCCCGCAGGCGGCTGACGACGTCCTCGTCGTCGTCCGGGTGCACTTCGAGGAGGTGGCGGGAGACGGCGGCCGGTCCGTGGCCCGCCTGGGTGAGTGCCCAGGCGGCGCGACCGTGGAAGGCGGTGCGCACGCCCGGGGGCACCGAGCCGTACACCGCGGAGGCGATGAGCGGGTGCGCGAACTCCAGGGGCGGTACGGGAACCGGGGCGAGCCTGCTGCGGCCCGCGGTCGGGGTCGCCATGATGCGGGCGGTGCGGAGCCGTTCGGTGTGCTCGGCGACCTCCTTCGCGCCCATGCCGGTGAGGGTCACCAGGAGGTCGGGCGTGCTGTCCGTACCGAGGACGGCCGTGGCCCACGCGAGACGGGTCGGGCCGCTGCCGAGTTCCTCCAGGCGGGCGACGAGACCGCCGCCGCGGGCGCCGGCGCCCAGGTCCCGGAGGGCGGCGGCGGAGCCCGCGACGGGTTCGAGCATCCGGTCGCGGGCCTTGGCCAGCAGCTCGACGGTTTCGTACGGGTTGCCGGAGGTCACCGCCCACAGTTCCCGGCAGAACGGTTCGTCCGCGTGTCCGCCGAGCACGTCCCTGGCGAGGGCGGCGGTGGCGCCCGAGGTGAGGGCTTCCAGGCCCAGCGTGAGCACGGCGCGGTCGGCGAGCGCCGTGAGCATCGCGGGGACACCGGGGCCCTGCGGTTCGCGGATGAGCGGGCGGTGGGCGAGGACGACGAGGGCGGGCAGGCGGTGCTCGCCCCGGGGCCGGGTGAAGGCGTCGAGCCAGGCCAGGGATTCGGCATCGGCCCAATGGGCGTCGTCCACCAGCAGCACCAGGGGCCGGTCCCGCAGCCGGTTCGCCAGGCGGTCGAGGAGCTTGGCGAGACCGAGCCGCACGCCCTGCGGATCGGCCGGCGCGTCCGAGGACGGCGGGGCGATTCCCAGGGCCGGCGCCAGGAGGTCGAAGTGGTCACCGAAGAGGCGCCGCACCTCCTCGGCGTCGAAGCCGTCCAGGGCCGGTTGGAGCAGCTGCCGGGTGAGGTGGAAGGGGACCGAGGTGAGGGTCTCGCCGCCACGGGCGCTGAGGACGGTGCACCGGTCGCGGGCGGTGCGGTGTATCTCGGCGAGGAGCGCGGTCTTCCCTATGCCCGGCTCACCGCTGTAGACGAGGATTCCGCCGCGCGGCGGGCCGCCGGACACGGCTCCGGAGACGAGTTCGTCGACGGCGTGGGCCGCCGCTGCGATCTCCGGGCCGCGTTCGAGCAGGTCTCCGGGCACCGCATCGGGGACGCCTGACACGAACGGCGTTGCGGACGGCGACTGTTCGGGATCCGTCGGCACCGGTGACTCACTCCCCACACGTACTGGTCGACATGGCGCGTCCGGCACCACCCGCGCGGACCGGAACGGCGCCGGACCGTCGAGCCTAGCGGTCGTGATCGTTCGACGGGGGACAATGGTCGGGTGAACCGGACAACGGGTGACGACGACGGCGAGCGTGTCGGTGAGCACGGGGGCGCGCACGACAGGGATCGCGACCCGGAGGGGCGTGCCCGGAGCGCCCGGCCGCGCGACGGGCTCGGCCGGCCGCTGCCGTACGGGGCGGAGGGGGTACCCCGACAAGCCGAGGGGGTCGTCCGCGAGCCGGTCGAGACCCTGCGGGAGGCTCAGCGCCTGCTCGACGCGGGAATGCCCTTCCATGCGCACGAGGTCTTCGAGGACGCCTGGAAGTCCGGGCCGGAGGTGGAGCGGGACTTGTGGCAGGGGCTCGCCCAGCTCGCCGTCGGGCTGACGCACGCGGCCCGCGGCAACGCGGCCGGTGGGGCGCGGCTGCTGCGCCGGGGTGCCGAACGGCTGGTGCGCGGCGGGCCCTTCGCCGAGGCGTACGGGGTGGACGTCGACGGACTCGTTTCGTGGGCCGGGGAGTTGGCCGAGCGGGTGGAACACGGGGGACGGCGGCCGAACGGTGCCCCGCCCGAGGGCCGCGATCCGCGCCCGGGCGCAGCAGGGCCGGCTGGCGGCACGGCGGCGAACGGCCCGGCACCGGGCGGGGGCAAGGGCGTGGAGGCCGCGGAGGAGGCTCCTCGGCTACGCCTCGGTTCCCGCTAGCGCGCTCAGCAGTACGGACGTGTGGCTCGTGGAGGGGTCCTTCGCGGCCGTCAGCAGGGTGACGGTCCCGCGGGTCGCGAGTTCCTTGAGCCGGTCGAGCGCCGCAGCCGCCTCGGGGGCGGCGAGTTCGGCCTCGTAACGGTGTTTGAACTCCTCGTGGGTGCTCCCGGGTCCGTGGTACCAGCGGCGGAGCTCGGTGGACGGCGTGAGCGCCTTGGGCCACTCGTCGACGTGTGCGTCCGCCTTCTTGAGGCCGCGCGGCCAGAGCCGGTCGACCAGGACGCGCACTCCGTCATCCGGTGACGGGTCTTCGTAGACGCGGCGGACGCGGACGTCGGGGGTGTGCGTGGCCATGGCTCCAGGGTGCCGGACCGCGCGGGCCTTCACCCCTCGACGCGCAGGGCCGGCAGGAGGACGGCGTCGACGAAGGTGCGCAGGGTGGAGGCGTCGGCGAACCGTTCCTCGAAGAGCCGCTCGATGCGGAGCATGCCCATGAAGGAGGGGGCGACGAACCCGATCGCCGGGTTCTCGGGGGCGACTTCCCCCCGCTCGACCGCGCGCGCCACGACGGCGTCGATGGCCGCGACCTCGGGGGCGATGACGGTCTCGCGGAGCGCGGCCCGCAGGTCGGGGTGCTGGACGTAGGCCTGGGCCACGGCCTCCATGAGCTCGGTGTCCCGTTCGCTGTGGGAGGCGGCGATCCGAGCGGCTTCGCGCAGGTCGCCGGCGAGGGTGCCGGTGTCGATGCCGGTGAAGACCGTACAGCGGCGCCGGGCGAGCGCGGCGGTCACGAGTCGGGGTTTGGTGCCCCACTGCCGGTAGAGGGTGGCCTTGCCGCATTTGGTGCGGGCGGCGACGCCTTCCATGGTCACCGAGTCGTAGCCGCCTTCGCGGAGGAGGCAGAGCACGGCGTCGTAGAGCTCGGTCTCGCGCTCCGGCGTGATCTTGCTGCGACGGGCTGCGGCGGTCGCGGCCTGTGTGGACATCGATCCCTCCCGGACACCTCTGTCTCTGCACATACGAGGGTAGGGGGTGCACAATCGAGACGCAAACGTATCGAGACGCTTGCGTCTCGATTGAATCGGATCTAGGCTCGCTCCGTTTGTTGGCGATTTGACGGATTAGAGGGCCGCACGATGGCTGCCGGGACACGCGCGATACGCGGACGACGCGCTGCGGGACGGGTCACCCCCCTTCCCGCCGACCGCGACGGGGCCGACGGGGCCGACGGGGCCGACGGGGCCGACGGGGAAGCGGACCCGGAAGCCGAGGCGGCCAGACCCCCGCTCCTGCGCGAGCTACTGCTCGTCGGCACGCTCTTCCTCGTCTACAAACTCGGGCGGCTCTTCGCCAACGGTCACGAGACCCGCGCCTTCCGGAACGCCGACCGGGTCTGGGACGCCGAGCGGGCGATCCACCTCCCCGGCGAAGGAACGATCCAGCAGCTGCTCCTGCACGGCGAGCCGTTGATCCGAGCGGCCAACGCCTACTACGCGGCCGTGCACTTCCCGGCCACGATCGCCTTCCTCGGCTGGCTGTACTGGCGCCGCCCCGCGCACTACCTCTGGTCCCGCCGGATCCTGGCCCTCGTCACCGCCGCCGCCCTCGCCCTGCACCTGCTGGTGCCGCTCGCCCCACCCCGAATGCTCACCGCCTCCGGCCTGATGGACACCGCCCGCGTCTACGGCCCCTCCGTGTACGGGGCGACGCCGGAGGCGGACTCGATGGCGAACCAGTTCGCCGCCATGCCCTCACTGCACTTCGGCTGGGCCCTCATGGTGGCGATCGGCCTGATCGCCACCACCCGATCCCGCTGGCGGGCGCTCTGGCTCCTGCACCCGCTGCTCACCCTCTTCGTCATCGTCGGAACCGCCAACCACTACTGGCTCGACGCGATCGCCGCCGCCGTCCTCCTCGGCCTCGCCCTGTTCGCCGTCCGCGCCCCCGACCGCCGAACCGCGTCGCCCCCGGCCCCCCGCACCCCCGCCACGACGCCCGTCCCGGTCGGAGCCCTGCGATGAGCCCCGCCGCCGGCATCGTGCTCGCGGTGCTCCTCTCCCTGGTGTCCGCCGCGGGATACGCACTCGCCGCCGTTGCCCAGTCCCGGCTCGCCGCCGCTCCGACCGCCCCGAACGGGCGGGGAGCGCTGCGCACGCTGCTCACCCGCGGCCGGTGGTGGTCGGCCGTCGGCCTCAATGCGGCCGGAGCCCTCGCCCATGTGGCCGCCCTGCACTACGGACCACTGACGCTGGTGCAGCCGCTCGGCGCGCTGACCCTCGTGGTGGCCCTGCCGCTCGGCGCGTACTGCGCACGGCGACGGGTGACCCGCACCGAATGGCGCGGCGCGCTCTGGACGCTGGGCGGGCTCATCGCCCTGGTCGCCGTGACCGGGCCCGCAGCGCCCGGGGAGGCGCTCAGCCTGCGCGAGTCCCTGGCCGTCACGGCCGTGACGGCATTCCTGATCGCCGCCCTGGCCTCGGGGCGACTGCGCGGGCGGGAGCCCGGCGGGCCGGCCACCAGCGGACTCAGGCACGCCACCGCTTCCGGGATCGCTTCGGGGGTCGCCTCGGCACTCACCCAGACGCTGACGGCAGCCCTCGCGCTCGAACTGCCGGGCAGCCGGCCGACCTGGTGGCAGACCGCGCTGCTCGCGGTGCTGATCTCCGCCTTCGCCAGCGGCGGCCTCCTGCTGTCGCAGGCCGCCTATCGGGGCGGGCTCGCGGCGCCGCTCGCCGTCGTGAACCTCTCCAACCCGGCGGCTGCCGCCGTGATCGGCGTGGCCCTGCTCGGCGAGACGTTCCGGGCGGGTGCCTGGGGCTGGGCGGTCGCCGCCTCCGCCTCGCTGATCGCGGCGCGGGGCGTGATCCTGCTGACGAGGGGGGAAGCGCCACAACCGCCCCCGACACCGGAGGGCGCGCCCCCGGCAGCCGCTCAAGGGGCCTGGCGGACGCCGTCGGTGCCGGCTCCCCGGGGCGCCGACCTCGCAACCAGGGAGGGGGAAGCCGCACCCGCACCGATCCCGGGCTGACGGCACCCCGGAACCCCAAATTCGTCATCTTGACGAGAAATAGGGAACCCGACTATCGTCATTCTGACGACAAGGGGGTTCTCATGGCTGACATCACCCGGCGGGCCGGCTGGCGGCACCTGCGTTCCGCACCCACCGCACACATCCGCCACCAACGCCGCGGCCGGCTCGTCCACGACGGCACGGGGCTGAGCTTCTGGTTCCGTCCGCTCGCCGCGGCCCTCTCGGAGGTCCCGGTGAACGACCGCGAGTTGGCCATGGCCTTCCACGCCCGCACCGCGGACTTCCAGGACGTGAGCGTGCAGTCCACCGTCACGTACCGGATCGGCGATCCGGGCGCGGCGGCCACCCGCCTCGACTTCTCCGTCGACCCCGACACCGGCGCCTGGCGCGGCACCCCGCTGGAGCAGATCGCCACCCTGCTCACCGAGACCGCCCAGCAGCACGCGCTCGACGTCCTCGCCCGCACCGCGCTCGCCGCCGCGCTCGTCGACGGCGTCGCGGCGGTGCGGGAACGCATCGCCGCCGGACTCGCCGCCGAACCCCGGCTCCCGGACACCGGCATCGAGGTGGTCGCGGTCCGGGTGGTCGCGATCCGGCCCGAGCCGGAGGTGGAGCGGGCCCTGCGCACCCCCGCCCGCGAACAGATCCAGCAGGAGGCCGATCGGGCCACGTACGAGCGCCGCGCGGTCGCCGTCGAACGGGAACGGGCCATCGCCGAGAACGAGCTCGCCAGCAAGATCGAGCTGGCGCGACAGGAGGAGCGGCTCGTCGAGCAGCGCGGCACCAACGCGCGCCGGGAGGCCGAGGAGAACGCAGCCGCCGACGCCGTGCGGGCCGAGGCCGAGGCCGTGCGGAAGGTCAGGCTCGCCCGGGCGGAGGCGGAGGCCGCACGGGAGGTCGGCGAGGCACGCGCCGGGGCCCAGTCCGCATGGCTGCGGGCGCACGCGGAGGCCGCGCCCGCCACCCTGCACGCCCTCGCCGCGACCCGGGCCGCGGAGAACCTGCCCCGGATCGAGCACCTCACGCTCTCCCCCGACGTGCTGACCGGTCTGCTGGCCAAGCTCGGCGAGGGCGGGGACCGGCCGTGAGCCTCGCCCCGCGCGCGGTGCTCGTGCACCGCACCACGGAGTACGAAGAACTGCTCGCCCGGCACGGGACGCACGGGCAGGCCGCGTTCTTCCTCTCCGCGCGCGGCCGCTCGATCGACGCCGTGCGCGAGAGGCACGAGCGGACCCGGCAGGCGCTCGCGGAAGTCGCCGGGGCGGTTCCACTGACCTGGCGTCACACCCGGGTCGAGCGGGCGGATCTGGACCGGTTCCTGTTCGGCCCCGAGGACGTCGTCGTGGTGGTCGGACAGGACGGCCTGGTCGCCAACACGGCGAAGTACCTGACCGGACAACCCGTCGTCGGCATCGATGCGGACCCCGGCCGCAACCCGGGCGTCCTGGTGCGGCACCGTCCGGACCGGGCGCGACTGCTGCTACCGCACGCCGCGGGCGCCCGGGCGGGGATCGACGAGCTGACGATGGTCGAGGCCGTCACCGACGACGCGCAACGGCTGCTCGCGCTGAACGAGATCTACGTCGGCACGCCCGGTCACCAGACCGCCCGCTACACGCTCGACCTCGACGGCACGGACGCGCCGGCCGAGGCCCAGGCCTCCTCCGGCGTGCTGGTCGGCACCGGTACGGGGGCCACGGGATGGCTCCGCTCGCTGTGGGAGCAGCGTTCCGGCAGGCCGGCCCTGCCCGCTCCGTCGGACGCCCGGCTCGCCTGGTTCGTCCGGGAGGCCTGGCCGTCGCCGACGACCGGCACCACCCGGGTCGAGGGCCTCCTGGATGCGGGGCGGGGACTGCGCCTCACGGTCGAGTCGGACCGTCTGGTCGCGTTCGGCGACGGCATCGAGTCGGACGCGCTGGAACTGACGTGGGGCCAGACCATCCGGCTGTCCGCGGCGGCGAGCCGCCTGCACCTGGTCCACTGAACGGATCCCGGGACCCGCTCCGTCGGTGCCCGCACCCCGTGCGCGTCCGGCCGCACCGAAGGCGTCCTCGACGGGGACGATCGCTCGGCATGCGGTCGGAATCGATCGGTGCGGGGTGACCCGCTCCACCAGAGCGCTATGCTCGGGGCGATTTGACCGGTTTCGACCGCCCGTCTCCCCTCCGCGTCACCAAAGGACGTCCCCCCGTGCCCCCCTCCTCCGGCCCGCTGTCCGTCTCGCCCGCCACGCCCCGGGAATGGGCGCTCGTGCGTTCCTGGGCCGCAGCAGAGGGGTGGAATCCCGGGCGTGCGGACATTCCCGCGTTCTTCGCCCAGGACCCCCAGGGCTTCTTCCTCGGGCGCATCGACGGGGAACCGGTCTCCGCCGTCTCCGTCGTCACCTACGACGACTCCTACGCGTTCCTCGGCTTCTATCTCGTCCGCCCCGAACTCCGCGGCCTCGGACACGGGCTGACGACCTGGCGGACCGCACTCTCCCGCGCGGGCGGTCGGACCGTCGGGCTCGACGGGGTGCCGGAACAGCAGGACAACTACCGGCGCTCCGGCTTCGCCACGGCGTACCGCACCGCACGGTACGTGGGCGAGGCGCCCCCGCCCGAGCGGCCGGCGGCCGGTCTGATGGCGGCCGGTTCGGTGGATCCGGCCGCCCTCGCCGCGTACGACGCCGACTGCCACCATGCCGATCGGCCGCGGTTCCTCTCCGCCTGGCTCGCCACTCCGGGACACCGCGCACTGGCGCGGGTGGTCGACGGGCGCATGACCGGGTACGGAGTGGTGCGTCCCGCGGAGGCCGAGGCCAGGATCGGCCCCCTCTTCGCGGACACCCCGGCGGACGCGGGCGCCCTCCTCGACGGGCTCGCCGCCGCGGCAAGGGACTTCGGCGCGGCCCGGATCGCGGTCGACATGCCCGAGGCGAATCCGGCCGCGGCCCTGCTGGCGCGGGAACGCGGCCTGGAGCCGACGTTCGAGACGGCCAGGATGTACACGGGTCCGGTCCGCCCGATCGCGCAGGAGCGCGTCTTCGGCGTCACCACGCTCGAACTCGGTTGACGGGACCGGGCCCCGGCGCCCCGCGCCGCTCCCCGGCCGTTCACGTCCGTCCACGGGGCCGGCGGCACGACCGGCGCCCCCGCCGCCTTCCCGGAACAACGGCACCCGGCGCCCCCGAGTCCCGCCCGGAGGGGCTTCCGCAGCCGAACGCGCCTTGTCCGCCGCAACGCTCCGGGCGAACTCCGCACGATCAGATCGACCATTCACCCCATTTTCATGACAACTAGCACGATGTGCGCTTGAATCACCCCTCGCCCTTCGGGTGCGGTCGCGCCGACCGAAAGCCCTCCCGGACCGTCGCGATGCCCGGGGAAGGGGCCGCGTGCAGCCGTGGGCCACTCGTGCGCCACCCGCTCAAGTCCAGGCCGGGGCAAGGCCGGAGGGCCGTCGAACGTTCCCCTCCGCAGCACGCCGCTCACTCCCCCTCCCCGAACCCCCGCCGCCCGGTGAGGGGTGACAAGGGTTTTCCCCGTATCGGGTTCACCCCCCCGTTCCCTACTGTCCTCCGCACCGGCAGATATCATCCCCCGACCGCACTCTGACAGGTGCATGTGGAGGGTGGCGTCCGCCAGTGGCGGCCTTGACCCGGGCCGTCGCGCCGGTGGCGGCGCACGGGCCCCCCAAGCCCAGGGACCGACGGACCGCGACCCCACTTCGCCCCGTACGTCCCGCGCCGTCGCCACTGCTCCGCAGTTACGTCGTACTCGAAAGGGCCACACCTTGAACGGTTCCAGGCGGAGAGTCATATCCGTGGTCGCGAGCGCCGCGATCCTCGGTGCCGCTGCCACGACCTCCGGGGCGTTCGCCGCCGCCCCGGGCGCTGCCACCCCGAAGCCGGCTCCGGCTTCACAGACGATGCGGACGCTCCCGAGCGCCCCCGTCGAGAAGGTGATCGTCACCTACAAGAACCAGGCCGCCGAGGCCGGTTCGAACGCCGCGGCCAAGAGCGACACCGCCGAGAAGGCCGCGAAGACGGGCGAGAAGCTCTCCTTCGAGCGCCGTCTCGCCGGCGGCGGCGCCCTGGTCGACCTCGGCGACAAGGCGACCAAGCAGGACGTGACGAAGGTCATGGACGCGTTCCGCGCCGACCCGTCCGTCGCCTCGGTGGAGCCCGACATCCGCGCTTACGCGATGGCGGTCACCCCGAACGACACCGACTACGCCAAGCAGTGGGACCTGTTCGAGGCCACGGGTGGCATGAACGTTCCTTCGGCTTGGGACAAGACGACCGGCTCCGGCGTCACCGTCGCCGTGATCGACACCGGCTACGCCGCCCACTCGGACCTGGCGTCCAACATCGTCGCCGGTTACGACTTCATCTCCACGTCCGCCGACGCCCGCGACGGCAACGGCCGCGACGCGGACCCGAAGGACGAGGGCGACTGGAACGCCACCGACGGCGAGTGCGGCACCGGCTCCAAGGCCTCCAACTCGTCCTGGCACGGCACCCACGTGGCCGGCACCATCGCCGCGACCACGAACAACACCAAGGGCATCGCGGGCATCGCGTACAACGCGAAGATCCAGCCCGTGCGCGTGCTCGGCAAGTGCGGCGGCTCGTCCTCCGACATCGCCGACGCCATCACCTGGGCCTCCGGCGGCAGCGTCCCGGGCGTCCCGGCCAACCCGACCCCGGCGAAGGTCATCAACCTCAGCCTGGGCGGCGCCAGCTCCAGCTGCCCGAGCATCTACCAGAACGCGATCAACGGCGCCGTCTCGCGCGGCACCACGGTCGTCGTCGCCGCGGGCAACAGCAACGCGAACACCTCCGGCTTCACCCCCGCGAACTGCTCCAACGTCATCACCGTGGCGTCGACCAGCCGTGAGGGCAACCGGTCCTTCTACTCCAACTACGGCTCCCTCGTGGACGTGTCCGCGCCCGGTGGCGAGACCCGCCGCTCGACCGACACCCCGGGAACCGTCACCACCCCCGAGAACGGCATCTACTCCACGCTGAACTCGGGTGCGACGACCCAGTCGACCGAGAACTACAAGCCCTACCAGGGCACCTCGATGGCCGCGCCGCACATCGCCGGCCTCGCCGCGCTGCTGAAGTCGGCCAAGAGCAGCCTCACCCCGGCCGAGATCGAGTCCGCGATCAAGGCCAACGCCCGCCCGCTGCCCGGCACCTGCTCCGGCGGCTGCGGCGCCGGCATCGCCGATGCGGCGAAGACCGTCGAGGCCGTCACCTCCGCCCCGCCGGCGGGCAGCGTCTTCACGAACTCGACGAACGTGTCGATCTGGGACAACAGCACCTCGTACTCCTCGATCGCCGTCACCGGCCTCGCCGGCAACGCCCCCTCCGACCTCAAGGTCGGCGTGGACATCAAGCACACCTGGCGCGGGGACCTGGTCATCGACCTGATCGCCCCCGACGGCACGGTGCGCAACCTGAAGACGTCCTCTTCCCGGGACAGCGCCGACAACGTGATCACCACGTACACGGTCGACGCGTCCAGCGAGGTCGCCAACGGCACCTGGCAGCTTCGGGTCCGCGATGTGGCCTCGGGTGACACCGGCTACATCGACTCGTGGAGCCTCACCTTCTAAGGCACCACCGCTTCCCCTCTGAACCACCCCCCACATCAGCATCATTGCTGGTCAGCGACGCGTCAGTGGTCTACACCACTGGCGCGTCCTGTCGTTGTGGGAGCGCATCCGTCCAGAGCCCGCTGTCCGTATGTCGGACACGGGGCCTGGACTCCACCGGCGGGCTCCGTATCCTCTGCGCACGGGGTCCATGGGCCGGGCCCCCAGGGGCCGGAGGTGATGGACAGTGACGACAGCTCCGCAGAGCCCTGCCCCGGTGGGCCGGGAAGAGCTCCTGACTCGACTCGAACGCGCCCTGCACACCCGGGGCCGGGCACTGCTCACCGGGCCGGCCGGCGTCGGCAAGACCGAGGTCGCCCTCGCCGAAGCCGCCCGCGCCGAGGCGCGCGGCGAGACCGTGCTCTGGCTCGCCACCCTGCCCTCCGACCGCGAGATCCCCGGGGCCGCCGCCGCAGCGCTGGTGGCCTCGGTCGCGGCCACGGTGACCTGGCCCGGCCTGGGCACCGGCCGCCCTCCGTCCGAGCCGTTCACGGCCGGGGGACTCCCCTCCGACCCGTCCGGCACCGGCGCACCCCCGACCGAATCGCTCGACTCCGGTGCGCTCGACCCGGGCGTGCTCTCCTCCGGGGTCTTCGACCAGTTGCCCGGGCCGCAGCGGACCGCCGTCGCCATGCTCTGCCGTGAGGCTCCGCTCGACGCGGGAGGCTGGGACCCGATCGCGCTGCGCCTCGGCATCGCGCGGATCCTGCGCGCCCTGACCTGCCGCGGCCCCGTCCTGCTCGTCGTGGACGGCGTGCAGCACATCGACGCGGACAGCGCGGACCTGCTGCGGTTCGCCCTCCACCTGGCGCCGCCGATGCTGCGGGTCGTGGCCGTGGAGACCCCCGAGCCCTACGCCGAGGTCCACGAGTCGTACCGCGAGGTCCACCGTGCCGAGGACCCGCACGCCGCACACCTCTGGGTCCCGTCGGAGGCGGACGTGCTCCGCGTCCCGCCCCTGCAGGCGGACGAGATCGCAGAACTCCTCATCCACCACCGGCTGCCCTCCCGGATGGCCGGCCGCATCCACCGCGCGAGCGGCGGCAATCCGCGGCTCGCGCTCGCCGTGGGCCGTTCCCTCGCCGACGCGCGCACCCCCGTGCACCACGCGGAAGCGCTGACGCTCTCCGGACGCGCCCGCGACCTCGCCCGACAGCTCCTCGGTGCCGCACCGCCCGCCGTGCGGGAAACCCTGCTGCTCGCCGCGCTCGCACTGCGCCCCTCGGCGACCCTGGTCCGAAGGGCCGGGCGGCCGACCGCGGAGGCCGACCTCGCGGCGGCCGAGCGGGCCGACCTGGTGTCGCTCTCCGAGGACGGCTCGGTCGCCTTCACCGCGGGGCTGCTGCCCTCCACCTTGGTGCACGACGCCGGTTGGGCCGAGCGGAGCGCCGGACACGCGGCGCTCGCGGAGGTCGTGGACGACCCCGTCGAAGCAGTACGGCACCGGGCCCTCGCCACCGAGCAACCGGACGAGGAGCTGGCCGCCGAGGTCGCTGCTGCCGTCGAACTGGCGCGCCGGCGCGGGAACAGTGCGCTCGCCGCCGAACTCGCCCTGCTCGCCGCCGAGTCGACGCCCGGCCGGCACGGGAAGCGGCGGATCGCGCGGCTCGTCGACGCCGCCGAGGAAGCCGCCCGCGCGGCCCGCGCCGACCTCGCGATGCGGGCCGCCACCGATCTGCTCGCCCGGGACGCGGCACCGTACGACCGGGTCAGGGCGCGGCTCGCCGTGCTCGACACGGCGGGCCAGGGGCTCACCGGGCTCGACGAGATGTACGTCCACGCCATGGAGGACTCCGAGGGGAACACCGCGCTGCGGGCAGCCGTCCAGCTACGACTGGCCGTCAAGTACGTGTTGGCGGACGGCGACCCGGAGCGCTCCCGAGCAGCGGCGGTCGAGTCGGCGGCGCTGGCCGCCTCGATGGGCGATCCACGGCTCGCGGCCCAGGCGTTGACGGTGCAGGCGCGGATGGAACGGGCCCTGGGCTCACCCGACGCGGAGGCGGTGCTCGCTCAGGCGCGGGCCCTGGAACTGGCCGAACGGCCGCTGGGAATTCGCAACGCCGCACAGATCCTGACGATCCGCCATGCGCTCTTCGACGACCGGCTGACGGACGCCCGGGACGAGCTGAACGCACTCCTGCCACTGGTCCAGCGACGCGGCTCGGTCGAGGACACGATCGAACTGTTCTCCACCCTGGCCGCGATCGAGTCCCGCCGAGGGGCCTGCGCCGCCGCGCTCGCGCATGCGGGGCAGGCCCTCGCGCTCACCCTGGAGGCAGGGCTCTCCCCCGGTCCCGCCTGGTACACGCTGGCGCTCGCGGAGACGGCCGGCGGCAGTTTCGCACGGGCCGCGAGCTACGCCCGGCGCAGCGTGCAGGCGTCCGAGGAGGAGGGTGACCGGGTCTTCCTCTCCCGCAGCCGATACGCGCTCGGCCGCATCCAGCTGATCAACGGTGACGTCGCCGCCGCCCTGGAGACCCTGCGGCGGGTCCAGGCCGACGAGCGCGCCCAGTCGACGGTGGATCCGTCAATGCTGCGCTGGCACGAGGAACTGGCGGAGGCGTTGCTCGCGCACGACGCGGGCGACGAGGCCCTGGCGCTCCTGGCGGAGGTGCGGCCGGTCGCAGAGCGGTTGGGGCGGTCCACGGTCCTGCTGGGCTGTGACCGGGCCCATGCCCTGGTCCTGGCGGCGGAGGGCCGGACCGACGAAGCGGCCGAGCTCCTCACCCGGACCGCCGAGAGCTTCGGGCGGTCCGGGCTGCCGCTGGAACGGGGTCGGGCGCTGATCGCGTTGGCCCGGGTCGAACGCAGGCGTCGCCGCCGGTCGGCGGCGCAGGCCGCCCTGCACGAGGCGGCCTCGGTCTTCGAGCGGGCCGGTGCGGTTCCGTGGCTGGCCCTCGCGAGCGAGGCCCCGGCCGGCGCCACGGGTGAGGCCCCCGGCCCCGGTCCGGGCGGCGAAGAACCGGTCTCGGTGCTCTCCTCGCTGACGGAGGCGGAGCTGCGCCTGGCCCGCTTGGTGGGTCAGGGCGCGAGCAACCAGGAGGCCGCGGCAAAGCTGTACTTGAGCGTGAAGACCGTGGAGGCACGGCTCACCCGCATCTATCAGAAGCTCGACGTCCGCTCCCGCTCGCAACTGGCGACGGCGCTCCGCCCGTGAACGGCCGGGCAACCGGGCCCCGCCCCGCACCGCCGGTGGCCGCCCCTCGCTCCACGCCGGGAGGGACACCCCCTGCGGAGCGCTGCCGGTGCCCCGGTCCCGTGGCGGGGTGCCGTCGCGCCCCGTGGGACTCCGGACGCGCATCAGTCGGTGGCGACGCCGAACCACTCGGCGAGGGCGTCCCGGAGTTCCTCCCGCCGTTCGCCGACCCAGACGACGTGGCCGTCGGGGCGGACCAGCACGGCAGGTGCGTCCAACTCCTCACTGACGCCGACGACGTGGTCGACCCGGTCCGCCCAGCCCTCCGTCGAGAGCCGGCCGGTCCGGTCGAGGAGCAGTCCGCGCCCCCGGTGCATCAGCTCGTAGAGTCGTCCGTGCTCCAGCCTCAGGTCCCGCAGCCGTCGACCGAGCAGTTCGTGGCCCGTGCCGAGGTCGTAGCGGATGTCGACCGCGGTGATCATTCCGGTGACGTACCGGTTGACCTCTTCGAAGTCCATCAGCGTCGAGAGGAGTTCCCGGAGGGCCGTCGCCCCCGGGTCCGTGCCGAGCAGCGCCATCTGGGCGCGGGTGTTCTGCACGACGCGGGCACCGACCGGATGGCGTTCGGCCTCGTAGGTGTCGAGCAGGCCTTCGGGTGCCCAGCCCCGGACGGCGGCGGCCAGCTTCCAGCCGAGGTTGAACGCGTCCTGGATGCCGAGGTTGAGGCCCTGGCCACCGGTGGGCGGGTGGATGTGCGCCGCGTCACCGGCGAGGAACACCCGGTCGACCCGGTACCGCTCGGCCTGCCGGGTGGCGTCACCGAAGCGGGACAGCCAGCGGGGCGAGTGCACGCCGAAATCGGTGCCGGCGAAGGCCCGCAACTGCGTCTTGAAGTCATCGAGGGTCGGGGGCGTCGTACGGTCCTCGGCGACCCCTTCGGCGGGGACGACGATCCGGTGCCCTCCCTCCGCGAGGGGCGTGATGCCGAAGCGCAGTTGGGTGGTGCGGACCTCCTCGACCACGGCGGTGATGGTCGCCGGGTCGGCAGTCACCTCCATGACCCCGAGGAGCGTCTCGACGGTGGCGGGTTCTCCGGGGAAGCCGACGCCGAGCAGTTTCCGCACCGTGCTGCGCCCGCCGTCGCAGCCGACGAGGTAACGCCCGCGCAGCTCGGTGCCGTCCGCGAGGACGGCGGTCACGCCCTCCTCGTCCTGTTGGAGTCCGACGAGTTCGCCACCGCGCCGGATCTCGGTGCCGAGTTCGAGCGCGCGCTCGTTGAGCAGTCGCTCGGTGACCGGCTGGGGGGTGGCGAGGCCGTACGGGTGGGCCGTGTCGAGCCGCTCCGGCCACGGCTTGACCACTCCGCCGAAGAGGCCGCCGACCCGGAACGGCTCGCTGACCGCGCGGAACCGTTCCAGGAGGCCGCGTTGGTCCAGCAACTCGACGCTGCGCACGTGCAGGCCCTGCCCCCGGGACTCCCCGGTCGGCTCGGTCAGCCGCTCGACCACGACCACCCGTACGCCGTGCAGCCGCAGTTCGCTCGCCAGCATCAGGCCGGTCGGCCCACCGCCGACCACGATCACATCCGTCATCCCTGTGTTCCGTTCGCGTGGTTCCTGGCTCGGAGCAGAGATTCTGCGGTGCACCGGGGGCCTTGCCGCAAGCCCCCCGGTGCGCTATAGCTTGAGAGCGGCGGGGAGAGGGCTTTCCTCCGTGCTCCGCCGCCCTTCCAGCCGAACCCCTCAGGTCACCGGGCCCCGGCCCGAAAACCTCGTGGCCGACCACCGATCGGGGCCCGGCTCCGGACGGATCGCCGAGAACGGCTGATCGGGTGACCCGCGGTCCGTCACCGCACCCCGTCTCCTCCGCGCGGTAGGTACACCGCATGCGTCCTTCCGATCGGCCCTTCCCTCCCGGGCTCCCCTCCGTCGATGCCCACCGCGGCGCGCTCGCCGACCGCACCGGCTACGACGAGGCCTTCCTCGGCCCCACCGTCCCCCTTGCACTCCCGGCCCGTGCCTCCGTCGAAACGGTGGTCCTGCCGTACACCCACTTCACCGTGGTCTTCCGGCCCGACCGGCGGCTCGCGGCCTCGACCGCGGTCTGCATCGACGGCCGGGAGCTCCTGGAGGAGGTGCCCCATGACGGCACCTGGGTCTTCGACCCCCGGATCCCGGAGGAGCAGCAGGCCGGTCACGAGGTCTACCGGAACAACGCTCTGGAGCGGGGCCATCTGGTCCGTCGGCTCGACCCGGTCTGGGGCGGTCCCGCAGTCGCGCACCGGGCCGATGCCGACACCTTCCACTTCACCAACGCCGCACCCCGGTCGGACGTCTTCAACCAGGGGCGACAGCTCTGGCAGGGCCTGGAGAACCACCTCCTCGACCATGCCGCCGCGGCCGACCGGAAGCTGGCGGTCCTTGCCGGCCCGGTGCTCCAGGACTCCGACCCGCCCTACCGCGGCCTCCAGGTGCCGCTGCGCTTCTGGAAGGTGGCCGCGTTCCTCCAGGACGGAGCCCTCGCCTCCGCCGCTTACGTCCTCGACCAGAGCCCCGATCTGAGTCGGGACGCGGAGCGCGCGCTGGCGGGGGCGATCGCCGGTGCGCCACCGCCGCTCGGTCCGTTCCGCACGTACCAGGTGCCGGTCGCCGACGTCGCGGAGATCACCGAGCTGGAGCTCGGACCGCTGCCGGACGTGGACGTCATGCCGCCGTCGCGGGCGCCGGAGGAGCGCTGGCGGCGCCTGGGGTCGTACGCCGATGCGGTGCTGCACCCTTGACGGCGGACGCCCCGAACCGGCGGTGCCGACCACGCCCGCGCGGCGCCGGCCGGTCGAGCGGAACGACATCCGAACGGGCCGTTTTCCACGGCCCGTTGCCGCCGGGGAGGACTTCTCCGTGCGGCCGGGGCGGCCGTGCCTCCGGCCCGGGGTCCCGCTCCTCCGGACCCCGGGGAAGAGCGACGAAACGGATCCCCGCTCATGCCTCCGGCACGGGCGTGGCGTGGTGGTAGTAGATCCGCCACTCGGAGGCGCCGTCCGACTTCCGCCAGATCGAACTCCTCCGGACCCGTCTGTCGTCCAGTACCGTCTCGAACGTCAGGTGCACGATGCCCGGCGCCAGGAGGGTGCCGGTCATCCCGGTGGTCACGTGCTGCGGGCCGCCCTCGACCGCCCCCTGCATGGCCGGCAGCGCCGCGAGCATCGACTCCCGGTCCCATCTGCGCCCCGAGGCCCCCACTTCCGTGAATTCCGGATCGAAGAATCGGTCCGCCAGCTCCCTGGACGACCGCACGGCCGGGCTCAGCAGCTGCAACTCCCGCTCGATGGCCTCGGCCACGCCGTCTTCGTCTTCTCGATCCGCTTCCCTGTTCATGGAAACATCTTGCCGCGGTTGACCCGGGGGTTCACAAGTCGAATTGACGGGCGCCCATCGGTGCGGGACGGACCCGAGGGCGAGGCCGTCGCGGGATCCGCCTCCGAGCCGGCAGCTCCAGCGGTCGAACGGTGGGGGCACCCCCGCCGGGAACACCGACGGGCAGGGACGGTCCGGGCACCCGTACCTCCCCGGGCGCCCGCCTGCCGACGGGGTGCGCTACCGGTCGGTGTCGGCGAGGAGCACGGTGCACGCGCCGCGGACGGTGGACCCGTCGGGAAGTCGCCATTCGGTCGCGACGAGCCCGGGGTCCGCCCCGGCGTCCGAACCGGGGCGCAGGACCCGGCACACCCGCAGGGTCACCGGTGCGGGTGCGCCGGCCTCGCGCACCACCACGTCGGTGTGGTCGGGGCCGTCCACGACGTGCACCAGTTCGACTTCGGCGCCGGTGCCGGGCGCGGCGGGCGTGACGGTGACGGCGTCATCGGGCGTGTCGTCCAGGGACTGGTGCTGTGCCACGACCTGGCCGGTGAGCAGGGCGTACAACTGGGCGGCGAACACCGGGTCGTGGGTGCCGTCGTAGATCCAGCGCGTGCCGAGGACACCGTGCTCGGAGGTGCCGATGAGCGCCTGCTCCGCGCCTTCCAGCGGGGCGCCCCGGTAGGTCATCGGGACCAAGTGGGCGACCGCGTCCGGGCCGGTGCCTTCGGTGACCGCCATGAACTCGATGCCCACCTCCCCCGCGGGGTCATCGAGGCGGAAGCCTCCCGCTTTGGCCGGGCGCGGCCGGTCGGTTCCGTCGGTGTACCAGGCTCGGGTGGGCAGCCACTCGCTCAGTAGCTCCAGCTTGGTGGGGTGCATCGTGGTGTGGTGGATGACGGCCATGGTGCGTTCTCCCTCTCGGCCGGGGCCCGGAGGGTCCGCCGGCCGGACCCGGTGGACGTCGAGCCGGGCTCGGAGATCCGCAACCTAACAGACCGGATCGGCTCGGCCCGCAGGCCCCTGACCGAGCGCCATGTCTCCCTCCCTGGCCAGCATTTGCCTGATAACCTGCAAAATGCCCCTTATTTCCCTCGGCACGCCCGTGTGCCGCCCCAGAGTCGGGAGCAGCAATGTCCGGTGGACCCGAACCCATCAGCGCCGTCGCCCGCGAGGCACTGGAACGCGAGCTCACCGATCTGCGCACCGAGCGCGAGGCCGTTGCCGCCACCCTCCGGGGCGGTGGGGACGGCGAGGTGGGCGACCGGGCCGACCAGGCCGACGAGTTGCAGCGCGCCGACGAGCTCGACCGCCTCGGCACCCGCATCACCGAGATCGAGGAGCGGCTCCGGGAGGGCTCCGCCGCAGGGTCTCCGACCACCCGTTCGGTGGGGGTGGGCAGCAACGTGACCGTACGGTTCGCGGACGGCACCGAATCGACCGTGCGGATCGGGGAGCTCGCGAGCGCCCTCGACGCGACCCTGGTCACCGCCGACAGCCCACTCGGCCGCGCCCTGCTCGGCCGTCGCGCCGGAGACACCGTCAGCTACGACACGCCCGAGGGACGGACGACCGCGGTCGTGCTCGCCCTCGGTTGACGCAACCGTGCGGGAAGCGCGTACGGAAGCCGAGCACCCGGAGCCGGCATCGGGTGGCGGCGGCTCCGGAACCAGCCGGCAACAGCTCAAGGAGACGGACCGCAAGGGCGGCCCCGGACACACCGTCCTGGTGGCCCTCGCCATTGCCGTGCCCGTCACGAAGCTCGCCTACACGGTCGGCGGCGGCAACGCGATCCGTGACGTGCTCGTCGGCATGGAGCCGACGAACTGGCCCGACATCCTGGTCGGCATGGTGATCACGGACCCGCTCCTGGGATCCGTCCTCGCCGTCGTCGTCTCCCGCGTGGTCTTCGCCCTCTTCGCCGCACGCGGGGCAGTGCCCCTCGGGGGCGGTGCGGCACGGGTCGCCCAGCGGGCCGCCCTCACCGTCGTCAACCCGATCGCCATGGGAGTGATCGACGCCTGCTTCTTCGGCCCGTGGTGGGGCCTCGCCACCGGACTCGCCGCCTTCGTCCTGCGGCAGGGCGTGGTCGTGGAGTACCGCACGGGACGGCGTCGGCCGCACCACCGGCGCGATCAGGGTCGCACCGGACACCACGACCCCGGCTACCGGCCGCCCGCCTGGCTGCGTCGGGCCGCCGGTGTCGAGCAGTGGGTGGCGCTGGGCCTCACGGTCGTCGTCCTGCCGGCCCTGGCCTTCGTCTCGGCGCTCGACGGGCAGTCCTGGACCTCGATCGTGGAGTGCCAGGTCACGGACGGCGCACGGACCGAGAGCGACCGGCTGATCGAGCTGGGACGCAAGGGCAACGGCGTCGTCGGCTGGAACCTGGACACCGAGCAGGTCTCCAACGGCCTCGGCTGCACGAGCGACGAGAGCCGCTATGTGCGGGAGCCGTGGTGGCGGAGCTGACGCCCCTCCTCCTGCGGGCGCCCCGGGCCACACAGCACCGCGGCACAGGCCCCGCGGCCGGGGGAAGGGCCTTCAGGGCTCCAGCACCACCACGGCCTCCTCGGTGTACGCGAAGGAGGTCAGCGACTCGTACAGATAGAGCTCGACGTTGGTCGCGTCGTGCGCGGTGTAGCCGATGGCGACGTCCTGACCGAGGCACAGTTCGAAGTCGCCGCCACGGGTGGAGAGGACGAACCCGCCGTCGAGGGCGGGGGCCCAGATCGGGGAGCCGTCCAGCATCCGGGCGAGGTGCGCCGCGATCGGGTAACCGTGGTCGGACGTCTCGCTGACCGCCCGGTACTGGTCGGCGCCGAGCAGCAGGGCGTACGGGCCGTCGACACCGGCGAGCCGCAGCGAGGTCAGGGCCCTGCTGACCGCGTCGGGGTAGTCACGTGGCTCGGCGGGCAGCCGCAGCGCCGGATTGGAGCTGCGGGCGCGCAGACCCTCGACGTCCGCCTCCCCGTACCCGTCGAAGACGATGCGGTCCTCGATGAACGCCAAGGTGCGGGCCGCGTCCTTGACGGGTTGCCAGTCGGAGTCCTTCGAACCGCGCTCGACGGCGTCCACCGCGGCCCTGTCGACGGTGAAGGGCACCTTGAGCTCGACGAGGGGGCGGGCCACGCGCAGTCGTGCCGTGACTCCGGGCGCGGGTGCCGCCAAGGCGGTGAGGTGGCCGGTGCCCACGGCGGAGAGCCCGGGTCCGACCGGGTCCGGGACGTCCACGACCCGGCGCCCCGCGACGTTGCGGCGGAAGGTGCGACGCGCCTCCTCGTCGATCTCGGCCCAGGCGGCTGCGGTGATCGGAGCGAGTTCGCGGTGCAGGTTGCTGGTGGCCCGGGAGGACGTCATGGGGCTCGGGTTCCTTTCAGGCTGCCGATGCCGAGGGACTGCACGGCACCGGCGGCGGACTGCGCTGCGGGAAGGTCGTCGAGGAGGTCGGCGCTGGGGACGAAGAACAGGCCTCCGGTGACGGCCCGGGAGAAGTCGAGCACGCGGTCCGTGTTTCCGGGCGGGTCACCGAGGAACATGTTGCGGAGCATCCGCTCGGTCACCTCGGGGGTCCGCGCGTAACCGATGAAGTACGTGCCGAACTCCCCGTTGCCGACCCGCCCGAACGGCATGTTCGCGCGCAGGATCTGTTGGGGGACGCCGTTCTCGTCGGTGACGGTGTTGAGCGCGACGTGCGAGTCCGCGGGTTTGACCTCGTCGGGCAGCTCGATGTTGGACGCCTTGCCGCGTCCGATGACGTGCTCCTGTTGCTCGACGGAGAGGGCGTCCCATGCCTCCATGTCGTGCACGTACTTCTGCACCACGACGTAGCTGCCGCCCCGGAAGGCGGGGTCCTCGTCACCGATGTGCACCGCTTCGGCCGCGGTCGCTCCCGAGGGGTTCTCGCTGCCGTCGACGAAGCCGAGCAGATCGCGCTCGTCGAAGTAGGCGAAGCCGTGCACCTCGTCGACCACCGTCACCACACCGTCCAGGGCGGCCATGATGAGCCGGGCCAGTTCGAAGCAGAGGTCCATGCGCCGGGCGCGCACATGGAAGAGCAGGTCACCGGGGGTGGCCGGGGCTCGGTGCCGGGGCCCCTGCAGGGACCGGAAGGGGTGCAGGGCACGCGGGCGGGGCTCGCCGACGATCCGGTCCCAGGCCGCGGAACCGATGCCGGCGACACAACCGAGTTCGGATTCGGGGGAACGGAACGCCACGGACCTGATCAGGCCGGTCAGCTCCCGGAGCGCCTCCCGCACCGCGGTCTCCCCTCCCGGATCGACCGTGACGACCAGGAAGACGGCCGCCCTCGACGGCGGGCTGAGGACGGGCTGGGGTACGGCCATGGCGCTCCCACACGGAAACCTATGAAAGGGGCGAAAGGGACGGTGTCAGCGTAGGTGGGCGCGATCCGGTGCGCAGCCCGGCACGACCGTCCCGATGCCGGCCGCCTTCCCGGCGCCACCGGATGGCAGGCTCGGACCGGCGGGCTTAGCCTGCCCGAGGGGGCCTGCCGTCCCACCGTGCCCGTGCGTTCGCAGGGTGAAAGGGTGAAGATCCTTGAGCAGCGACCAGGACGAAAGCACCGCCCGCGACGACGGAGCGTCCCCGGAGCACCGGGTGGGCCCCGCCCCCGACGGCCCTGCCGGGTTCCGCCCGTACCACCATCCGGCCGCCGGCTGGGGCGCCGCGAAGAGCGTGACGCGCTTCCTCCTGAAGGAACGCGCACTGGTCGACGGCCCGCGCGCCATCATGCGGATGAACCACGAGAACACCGGCTTCGACTGCCCCGGCTGCGCTTGGCCCGATGACACCAAGGGCCTCCACCTGGACATCTGCGAGAACGGCATCAAGCACGTCACCTGGGAAATGACCCACAAGCGGGTCGGCCGCGAGTTCTTCGCCGCCCACTCGGTGACCGAGCTCTCCGGGTGGAGCGACTACGACCTGGAGAACGAGGGACGGCTCACCGAGCCGATGGTCTACGACCCCGAGACGGACCACTACGTCCCCATCGCGTGGAAGGACGCCTTCGAGCTCGTCGGCCGCACCCTGCGCAGCCTCGACGATCCCCATCAGGCCACCTACTACACCTCCGGCCGGCTCGGCAACGAAGCCACCTTCCTCTACCAGCTGATGGCCCGTGAACTGGGCACCAACAACCTGCCCGACTGCTCCAACATGTGCCACGAGGCGAGCGGTCGGGCCCTCCAGGCCTCCTTGGGGACCGGCAAGGGCACCGTCGACCTCCAGGACTGGCAGACCGCCGACGCCCTCTTCATCTTCGGCGTCAACGCCGCGTCGAACGCGCCCCGCATGCTCACCGCCCTCGCCGAAGCGCACCACCGCGGCGCCCAGATCGTGCACGTCAACCCGCTCGTGGAAGCGGCGGCCACCCGCACCATCGTCCCGCACGACTTCACGGACATGGCCCTCTTCAAGCCGACGAAGACCAGCACCCTCAACCTCCAGCCGCGCATCGGCGGCGACATGGCCCTCGTCCGCGGCATGGCCAAGGCGGTCCTGGAGCAGTCGTCGACCGACCCGAAGGCCCTGGACGGCGAGTTCATCGAACGGCACACCAGCGGCTTCGAGGAGTACCGGGCGCTGTGCGGGGCCACTCCCTGGGAAGAGCTCGAACGCCAGTCGGGGCTGAGCCGTGCCGACATCCTCAAGGCCGCGCGCGTGTACGGCGAGGCGGACCGCTCCATCGTCAGCTGGTGCCTCGGCGTCACCCAGCACGAGCACGGCGTCGACACCGTCCGGGAGATCGTCAACCTGCTGCTGCTCCGCGGCAACCTCGGTCGGGAGGGCGCGGGCCCCTCCCCCGTACGCGGGCACAGCAACGTCCAGGGGAACCGGACCTGCGGCATCGACCACCGTCCGAGCGAGGCGTTCCTCGACCGGCTCGCCGAGGCCTGTGCGATCGACCCCCCGCGCGCCCACGGCAAGGACACCGTCGCGAGCATCAGGGCCATGCACAGCGGCGAGATCAAGGTCTTCATCGGCATGGGGGGCAACTTCGCGCTCGCGGCGCCCGACACCCCGTACACCCATGCGGCGCTGCGCACCTGCGAGCTCACGGTCCAGGTCAGCACCAAGCTGAACCGCAGTCACCTCGTGCACGGTCGACGGGCGCTCATCCTGCCCTGCCTGGGGCGGACCGAGAAGGACCACCAGCGCAAGGGCGTCCAGAGCACTTCGGTCGAGGACTCGATGAGCATGGTGCACCTGTCGGTCGGCATGAAGCGTCCCGCCTCGCCGCACCTGCTCTCCGAGCCTGCCATCATCGCCGGCATGGCGCGTGCGGCGCTGCCCGACAGCGCCACACCCTGGGAGTGGTACGTCGAGGACTACGACCGCATCCGGGACACCATGGCCCGGGCGCTCGACGGCTTCGAGGACTTCAACCGGCGGGTGCGCCTGCCGCTGGACTTCCGCATCAAGCAGCCCGCCCGCGAACTGGTCTTCCTCACCCCGTCGGGACGCGCCGAGTTCTCCAGCGCCCCCCTCCCCGACGTGGTGCCCGCCCCCGGCACCCTGGCGCTCGGCACCATGCGCTCCCACGACCAGTGGAACACCACGATCTACTCCGACGACGACCGCTACCGGGGCATCAAGAACCTCCGCACCCTGGTCTTCATGAACCGCGCGGACATGCGCGAACGCGGGATCGCCGACCTCGGCCCGGTCGACATCACCAGCACCGCGAAGGACGGCAGCCAACGCCACCTGAACGGCTACCTCGCCGTCCCGTACGACATCCCCCGCGGCTGCGCCGCCGGCTACATGCCGGAGATGAACGTGCTGTGCGCCCTGAGCGACCACAGCACCCAGAGCGACCAGCCGATCATGAAGCACGTGAAGGTGACGATCGAGCCCGCCGCCTGACGACGGGCGGCGCGGCAAAACGGCTCCGACGGACGCGCCGCCAACGGCACGGGGTGCTCACCCCCGGCGGACGAGCCGGTCCAACAGGAGGTAGGCGCGCCGCTCGGCGGCGGCGAGTTCGGTGGGGTCGACCTCCGCGGGCCAGAGCTCGCCCGCCGCGGCGTCGTCGGCCTCCCGCAGCTCCACCACAGCCGCCGCGAGCCGCGCCTGGACGAGGGGAAGCACGGCGGCGTTCCCGTCCTCAAGGGCCCCTTCCGCCCGCTCCGACGCCACCGCGCAGGCGGCGAGGGCGCGTTCGGCCCGTACGGCCGCCCGGTCGTGGACCACCGCCAGTGCACAGCCGAGCGCGAGGGCGACGCCCAGCACGCTGCTGAGGGCCCGGTCCTGCACGAGGGTCCCGGCAGGTGCGGGAGCGGCCAGATCGGTCAGCAGGAGCGCCATCGGGGTGAGGAAGACGACGCCGAGGCCGTAGTTGCGGGCCACCACGTACTCCAGGAAGAACTCGAGGAGCACGATGACGAGGACGAGGGCCATCGGTCGGGGTTCCAGGGCGAGCACCCCCAGGGCGAGCAACAGGCCCACGACCGTGCCCAAGGTGCGCTGGACGGCCCGCTGTGCCGCCGTCCGCACATTGATCGAGTGGAGGACGGCAGCGGCGGAGAGGGCGGCCCAGTAGCCGTGCCCGAGGCCCAGGGCGAGGGCGCTGCCGCCCGCGACCCCGGTGCCGAGCACCATCCGTAGGGCGGGCACCAGGAGGACGGCGGTACGGCCGTGGGCCGGCCCCGTCACCAGTTCGGCGGCCCGCGACTCGGTGGCGCGCAGGGTGGTCGGGTCGACCGCCCCCGGGGCGGGCCCGGAAGCGCGGGCCGGATCCACGGCGGAATCGGGCCGGGCGAGGGTGCCGGTCTGGGCGATCAGGACGGGGAGCGCGAGATCGGGCAGGATCTGCGGGGCCCTGCGTCGGCGGCCGACGAGGGCCCGGGCCTGACGGCGCAGGGTGCGGGCCAGGCCGACGGGGGCTTCGGGCGGGCGGCGGGCGGAGCCGACGAGCAGCGACCAGGCGAGGTCGGTGAGACGTACGCAGGTGTCGCCCCGGCCGTGCCATTCGGCGCCGGAGGGCGGTAGGACGCCGAGCGTCCGGTAGGCCCGGAGCACGGCGGCGGTCGCCCGGTGCCGTGCCGGCACGGCCTCCTTCCCCGGATCGTCGGCACCCGCCGGAGTGCTGGCGCCCGCGGCCCCCGAACGTCCCGCGGGCCGTCCCCGTCCGTCGTCTCCCCGGAACCGCTCGGCCCCTCCGCGTCCCACAGGTCGGCGAGTTCGTGGAGGGCCGCGGCGACCGCGAGCCGCTGGGGGCGGTCCGGGTACACCGACCAGCCCGCGACGGCGAGTGCCCAGGCGACCGCCGCGCCGCCCGCGGCCAGGGCGGTCCGGGGGAGCACGTCCGCAGGGGTGGCGGCGCCGTTGGCGGCCACCGCGAAGGAGACGAGGAGCAGGACGGCGCCGAGACCACCGAGTCGGGCCGCGTCGCAGGCGAACTTGGCGGAACCGGCCACCAGGGCCGTGGCCACGACCGTCAGGACGGCGCCCGCTTCCCCGTCCCGGGGACGGGCCCAGGCCGCGAGCGCAACGCCACCGCCGACGCAGGCGGTCATCGCGAGCGCGACGACGGCCAGCACGCGGATGCGGCGGGCGTACGGCAGATTGCGGCCGAAGGAGGTGGTGAAGGATCCCAGCATCGCGTAGACGGCCTGGTCGGCCCGGCCGGTGAGGGCCATCGGCAGTGCGGACAGGGCCATGGCGAGCGCGGCGCGCAACGCGAAGGACAGCGCGCCGTCCACGCGGTGCAGGGCGAGGGCCCCGCGCGGGGAGAGTGCGCGTCGCAAGCGGGCGGCCGGGCGCCACGGACCGGTCAGCACGCGGCGCCCTGCTCGTGGACATCGGGGAAAAGCGGGGCGACGCGGAGCGCGGGGCGAGGGAGCGGGCCGGCGGGGGCTTGGGACGGGTGGGTCAGGAGGGGATCCTGACGGAACGACGACCGACCCGGCGCGCTCCGTGCCGGTCGTGCTGCTGGCCGTCGCCCGGGAGTCGCAACCGGCCGTGGCCCTCGATCGGGGAGGACCGGTCACCCGCCGTCCGCTGTCCTCCGACCGGCCCTCCCCGGCGGCGGCGCACCGGGCTCGGCTCCCGGCGCCCGTGACGGACGGGCCGTCAGGCCGCGGCGGCGGCCTCGCTGCCGGCTGCGGACTCCGGCTTGCGGACCGTGCAGTGGAGGGAGTCGTCCACGACGTCGGCGACGAGCACGTCCCCGGGGTCGGCTTCCCCGCCGAGCAGCAGGGAGGCGACGCGGTTGTCGAGCTCCGTCTGGATCGTGCGGCGCAACGGTCGGGCGCCGAAGGCCGGCTGGTAGCCGTGGGCGACGAGAAGCTTCTTCGCCGCCTCGGTCACCTCCAGGGTCATGCCCTGGGCGTGGACGCGGTGCTTGCTCCGGTCAAGGAGGTGGTCGACGATCTCGGACAGGTCGTCCTCGGTGAGGCTGTGGAAGACGATGATGTCGTCGATGCGGTTGAGGAACTCGGGCAGGAAGCGCCCCCGCAGGTCCTCCATCAGCTCGTCCTTGAGCTCTGCGGCATCGCCCTCGTGGGCGAGGATGCGGTGGGCACCGATGTTGGACGTCATGATGACGACGCAGTGGCGGAAGTCGACCGTGCGGCCCTGCCCGTCCGTGAGCCGCCCGTCGTCGAGGATCTGGAGCAGCGTGTTGAAGACGTCGGGGTGCCCCTTCTCGACCTCGTCGAAGAGGACGACGCTGTAGGGGTTGCGGCGGACCTTCTCGGTGAGCTGTCCGGCCTCCTCGTAACCGACGTACCCGGGGGGCGCACCGACGAGTCGGGCGACGGTGTGTTTCTCCTGGAACTCGCTCATGTCGAACCGGATCATCCGGTCCTCCTCGCCGAAGAGCAGCTCGGCCAGGGTCTTGGCGAGTTCGGTCTTGCCGACGCCCGTGGGCCCCAGGAAGAGGAAGGAGCCGACGGGCCGGTTCGGGTCGCCCATGCCCGCTCGATTGCGACGCACGGCCTCGGAGACCGCGGTGACCGCCTCGTCCTGGCCGACGATGCGGGCGTGCATCTCCTCCTCCAGCTTGAGCAGCTTCTCCTTCTCGCTGGCGGTGAGCTGGGAGACGGGAATGCCGGTGCGGCGGGAGACGATGTCGGCGATGTCCGAGGCGGTCACCGAGACGACGCCCTCGCGGCGCTCCTCGATGCCGGCGAGTTCGCCCTCCACCTCGGCGATCCGCTGCTTGAGTTCCTGGGCCTTCTCGAAGTCCTCGCCCGCGACCGCTTGCTCCTTCTCGCGGCGCAGCTTCGCGAGCTTGTCCTCGCGGCTGACGACCTCGGTGGAGCGACCGCCGCTGCGCAGCCGGACCCGCGCCCCGGCCTGGTCCATCAGGTCGATGGCCTTGTCGGGGAGGAACCGGTCGCTGATGTACCGGTCGGAGAGTTCCGCCGCGGCCGTGAGCGCTCCGTCGGCGAAGCGGACCCGGTGGTGGGCCTCGTAGGCGTCCCGGAGCCCTTCGAGGATCTGCACGGTCTCCTCGACGGTCGGCTCCGGGATGAGGACGGGTTGGAAGCGGCGTTCGAGGGCGGCGTCCTTCTCGATGTGCTTGCGGTACTCGTCGATGGTGGTGGCGCCCACCACGTGCAGTTCACCGCGGGCGAGCGCGGGCTTGAGCATGTTGCCCGCGTCCATCGCGCCCTCGCCGGTGGCACCGGCGCCGACGACCGTGTGCAGTTCGTCGACGAAGAGGATGATCTCCCCGCTGGCTTCCTGGACGTCCTCGATGACCTTCTTGAGGCGCTCCTCGAACTGCCCCCGGTACTGTGCACCGGCCACCATGCCGGACAGGTCCAGGGAGACGACCCGCTTGCCCTTGAGGCCGTCGGGGACCTCGTCCGCGACGATGCGTTGGGCGAGGCCCTCCACGATGGCGGTCTTGCCGACGCCCGGCTCGCCGATGAGCACCGGATTGTTCTTGGAGCGTCGGGAGAGGATCTCGATGGTCTGCTCAATCTCCTCGGCCCGACCGACCACGGGATCGAGCCTGCCCGCCTTCGCTTCCTCCGTGAGGTCCCGGCCGTACTCGTCGAGGGTGGTGGTCGGCTGTTTCGCAGCGCCGCCGCCCGCCTCCGGTCGGGCCGTCTGGTCGGCGAGGCCGCGGAGCCTCTTCACGTCCGTTTCCTCCGCGCGCAGGAAGCGGGAGGCCCCGGAATCGGGGTCGGCGAGGAGGGCGCCGAGGATGTGCTCGGGGCCGATGTAGGAGACGCCCGCCGCCTGCGAGTAGGCGTGGGCGGTGGCCAGGGTCCGCTTGGCCGCCGGGGTGAGCCCTGGCTCCGCGGACGGCTCCGTGGCCTCCCGGGGCAGCACCTCGGCGAGCTGTCCGGCCAGTTCGTCGGGGTCCACCCCGCCCTGGGAGAGCAGCCGGCGGGAGGGCTCGACCTGGGTGGCGGCCCACAGGAGGTGCTCGGTGTCGAGGTCGGAACTGCCGTCCTCATCGGCCTTGCGGGCGGCGGTGTTCAGCAGTTCGTGGGAGGACTCGGTCAGCAGCCGTCCGATGGGAACGCGCTGCACGGCCGGGGGCGACGACGTCGGCGACATCCCGAAGAAACGGTTGAAGAGGTCGCTGAACGGATCCGACGAACCGAAGGACGAACCGAACGCCATCGACATGGCTGCTCCTGAAAGCACGACGGAGGGGACTTCCCCACTCAAACCCGGCGCCCGCGGCTCCGCAATCGGAGCGGCGCCGCGGTGCGTCGGCACACGGACCCCCGTACGGCGGACCGAAACGCCCGGTTCGGTTCCCGACCGCAGACGATGGCTCCATGACCTCCGCGCCCCCTCCGAACGACCCGGCTTCCGAACCCCGGGGCCGTACGGACGCCCCACAGGTTCGTGCCGCCCCGCTCCTGCGGCGTCCCGCACTGTGGCTCGCCCCCGGCCTCCTCAGCTCCCTGGTCGCGCTGTTCCTGTCGCTCCTCTACATGGGTGGCATCCTCAATCCGAGCGACCAGCTGAGCCGGCTGCCCATCGCCCTCGTCAACGAGGACCGGGGCCGCCCGCTACCGGGGCAGCAGGAGAACCTGGGGAAGCAGATCACCGACTCGATCGCCGCGGGCGGCCCCGCCGGGACCCCCGTCGACTGGCGGCGCCTCGACCGTGCCGGCGCCCAGGACGCGCTCGCCTCCGGCAAGGTCTTCGGCGCACTGGTGGTGCCCGCGGACTTCACCGCTTCCGTCGCGGCGCTCACCACCGAAGGGGCGACGGTCCGTCCCACGCTCACCGTGCTGACCAACCCCGGCCTCGGCAGCCTCGGTTCCTCCTTGGCGTCCCAGATCAACCAGAACGCGGCGCACCGGGCCTCGTTGGAGATCGGCGAGCAGCTCTCGCCCACCGCCGCCCTGCCGACCACGCGCCTGCTGCTGACCGATCCGGTGGCGGTCACCACCCGCGTCGGCCATCCGATCGGCCGACACAGCGGCCTCGGCCTGACCGCCTTCTACTACACGCTGCTGCTCGTCCTGAGCGGCTTCATCGGCGGGAACATCGTGCACAGCGGTGTCGACACCGCCCTCGGATACGCGGACAGCGAGATCGGCCCCTGGCACACGCGCCACCGGACCGTCCCCATCAGCCGCACCCAGACGCTCGTCCTGAAGATGGCGATGACCGCCGGCATCTCGGCCCTGACCACCATGCTCGTCATGGTCGCCACGATCGCGGTCCTCGGCATGGACGCCGCCCACCTACCGATGCTGTGGCTCTTCTCCTTCTGCGCGACGGTCGCCGTCGGCCTGGGCGTCCAGGCCATCAACGCGGCCTTCGGCGGAATCGGTCAGCTCGTCTCGATGTTCGTCTTCATCGCACTGGCGCTCCCCTCCTCCGGGGCGACCGTCCCGCTCCAGGCCACCCCGGGCTTCTACCGCTTCCTCGGCGTCTTCGAGCCGATGCGCCAGCTCAGCGAGGGGGTCAGGTCCATCCTGTACTTCGACGCCCGTGCCGATGCCGGCCTCGCCCGCGGCTGGTTCATGATCGCGCTCGGTGTGGTGCTGGCCCTGGTGTTCGGATTCGCCATGACCCACTACTACGACCGCAGGGGGCTGCGCCGCCTCACCCCACAGCCCGAGTGACCGCCCCTCCCCCCGCCCGGGCCGTGCGGCGGCGCGGCCCCGACCGCTCCGTCGCGCCCGTCACGGCCTACTGGTCCTCGTCCCAGGGCGGTTCGAACTCGTACGGGTCGTACGGCGGCTCTTCCTCGTGCGCCGGCGGGCCGTCCGGTCCCGGCGCGCCGGAGGCAGGAACGGCGGGGCCGGCGTCCTCGGCGCCCGGATCGCCGGTGGCCCGGGACAGTGCTTCGAGGACGCCTTCGGCGTACTTGGCCAGTTTGGCCTCGCCGACGCCGCCGACGGTGCCCAGCTCCTCCACGGTGCCGGGCAGCCGGGTCGCGATCTCGCGCAGGGTCGCGTCGTGGAAGACGACGTAGGCCGGCACGCCCTGCTCGCGCGCCGTCGCGGCCCGCCAGGCGCGGAGCGCCTCGAAGACCGGCACGGCCTGCTCAGGCAGGTCGACGGGGACGCGGGCGCCCTTGCCGGAGCGGGCCCCGGACTCCTTGCGGGAGGGGGTGGCGGCCTTCTCCTTCCGCATCGGTACCTGGCGGCGGCCTCCCAGGACCTCGCCGCTCTCCTCCGTGAGCACGAGGGTCCCGTAGTCGCCTTCCACCGCGAGCAGCCGTTGCGCGAGGAGCTGGCGGACGACCCCGCGCCACTCGGCGGTGCCGAGGTCGGACCCGACGCCGAACACCGAGAGGGCGTCGTGGTCGAACTGGATGACCTTGGCGGTCCTCTTGCCCTGGAGGATGTCGATGATCTGGCCGGCGCCGAACTTCTGGCGCCGCTCCTTCGCCAGCCGCCACACCGTGGACAGCAGCTTCTGGGCGGGCACGGTGCCGTCCCAGGACTCGCCCGGCGTCAGGCAGGCGTCGCAGTTGCCGCACGGCCCGGCCGATTGTCCGAAGTACTCCAGGAGCCGCACGCGACGGCAGTCCACCGTCTCGCAGAGGGCGAGCATGGCATCGAGGTGTCGGGCGAGGGAACGGCGGTGCGTCTCGTCGCCCTCGGAGCCGTCGATGAGCTTGCGCTGCTGGACCACGTCCTGGAGGCCGTAGGCCAGCCATGCCGTGGCGGGCTCCCCGTCGCGGCCGGCGCGACCGGTCTCCTGGTAGTAGCCCTCGACCGATTTGGGCAGGTCGAGATGGGCGACGAAACGGACGTCCGGCTTGTCGATGCCCATGCCGAAGGCGATGGTCGCCACGACGACCACCCCGTCCTCGCGCAGGAAGCGGGCCTGGTGCTCCGCGCGCGTGCGGGCGTCCATGCCCGCGTGGTACGGCAGGGCGTCGACGCCCTGCTCGCGGAGGAAGGCCGCCGTCTTCTCCACCGAGGCGCGCGAGAGGCAGTAGACGACTCCCGCGTCTCCTCGGTGCTCGGTGCTGATCAGCTCAAGGAGCTGTTTGAGCGGATTGTTCTTCGGCACGATGCGGTACTGGATGTTCGGCCGGTCGAAGTCGGCGACGAAGTGCCGGGCCTCCTCCAAGCCGAGTCGCGCCGCGATCTCGGCGTGGGTCCCCTCTGTGGCCGTGGCCGTCAGCGCGATCCGGGGCACCTTCGGCCACCGCTCGTGCAGCATGGACAGGGCCAGGTAATCCGGCCGGAAGTCGTGGCCCCACTGGGCGACGCAGTGCGCCTCGTCGATCGCGAAGACGGACACCGTGCCCCGGTCGAGCAGCCGCTGGGTGCCCTCGGTCCGGAGCCGCTCGGGGGCCAGGTAGAGGAGGTCCAGCTCGTCGGCGAGGAAGGCCTGCTCGACGCTCTGCCGCTCGTACGGGTCCTGCGTGGAGTTCAGGAAGCCGGCCCGCACTCCAAGCGCCCTGAGCGCATCGACCTGGTCCTGCATGAGGGCGATGAGCGGCGAGATCACGACGCCCGTGCCCGCCCTGACGAGCGCCGGGATCTGATAGCAGAGCGATTTTCCGCCGCCGGTCGGCATCAGGACGAGCGCATCACCGCCGCCGACGACCTGCTCGATGATCGCCTCCTGCTCGCCGCGGAAGGAGCCGTAGCCGAAGACACGGTGGAGCACCCGAGCGGCGTCGGAGACCTCGGCGGGGGCGTCGGGCACGGCGGGGACGACAGGGGCGTCGGAATGGACCATTCGTGCAGCCTAGCCGCCCGGGCAGACAGTCCGGTCCCACCCGGGACAAGCTGTGGAAAACCCTTCCGGGCGGGGCGCGGCGCACGCCCCGCCCGAGGTCACCGTCGCACGTCGGCACCCAGGGGGGCGCCGTCCAGAAAGCCTCCCGACTGGTGCTGCCACAGCTTCGCGTAGGCACCGTCGACGGCGAGCAGCTCCTGGTGGGTGCCCTGTTCCACGACCCGCCCGCGATCGAGGACGACCAACCGGTCCATCGTGGCCACCGTGCTCAGACGGTGGGCGACCACCAGGGCCGTCCGCCCGTCCATCAGCCGCCACAGCGCGTCCTGGACGAGGATCTCGCTCTCGGAGTCGAGGGCACTGGTCGCCTCGTCGAGCAGCAGGATCGGCGCGTCCCGCAGGATCGCCCGAGCGAGGGCGACCCGCTGTCGTTGACCGCCCGAAAGCTTCACCCCGCGCTCGCCGACCATCGTGTCGAAGCCGTGGGGAAGCCCGTCCGCGAACTCGGTGACGTGTGCCGCTTCCGCGGCACGGC
This sequence comes from Streptomyces sp. NPDC058877, assembly GCF_042742855.1. Taxonomy (NCBI): domain Bacteria; kingdom Bacillati; phylum Actinomycetota; class Actinomycetes; order Kitasatosporales; family Streptomycetaceae; genus Streptomyces; species Streptomyces sp. NPDC058877. The sequence continues at coordinate 56,947 of NZ_JBHYMF010000013.1, forward strand.
GGATCTCGGCACCGGTGGCGTCGGGACGGGCGAAGGCGATGTTCTCCCGCAGGGTGCGGTGGAACATCGCGGGGTCCTGCGGCACGTAGGCGATCATCCCCCGCAGTTCGGCCTGCCGGAGCCGGCTGATGTCCTGGCCTCCGATCGTGATCCGTCCGCCGCCGACGTCCGTCATCCGGAGCAGCAACCGGGTGAGCGTGGACTTGCCTCCGCCGGACCGACCGACGAATCCGACCTTGGCGCCACTGGGCACGGCCAGGTCGAGTTCCTCGAAGAGCGGCTTCGCGCCCGCGTGCGCGAAGGTCACCCGCTCGAAGCGCACCTCGGCGTTCTCCGGGCCGAGGGGCTCCGGGACCTCGGGGTCGAGGACGGTCGGCGGTTCGAGGAGCAGTTCGGTGAACTGGGCGGCCTCCGTCATGGCGCGCTCCAGGCGTCGGTAGACCTGGTTGAACTCGAACATGATCCGGGTGGCGTTGGTGTAGTAGGTGAAGGCGACGACGACGGCCTCCACCCCGTGCTCCCGCCCGCCGAGGGTGAGGGCGAGCACGAGTCCGAGGACGTTCGTCAGGACGGACATCGGTGCGACCAGCGTGTCGATCCGCAGGTTTCCGTAGTCCCAGGAGCGCAGCATGATTCGCCGCAACTCCGAGACTCGGGAACGGTGTTCGGCCGCCTCCCGCTTCTCGGCGCCGAAGGACAGCACCGTGTCCATGTTCGTCAGGCTGTCCGCGACGTGACCCGAGACCCGGGCAGCCGCCTGCTCGCGCTCGGCGACGAGCAGTTGCCGGCGGCGGATCAGCGGTGCCACGCACACGCCGGTGAGGACGATGAGCGTCAGGAGTCCGACCACGAGCAGCGGGTCGTACTGCCAGAGGACCACCGAAGCGAACAGGAGCGGCACGAACCTACCCATGATCGAGAAGGTCAGCGTGTCGACGAACTCCTCGAAGCGGGAGGCGAACCCCAGGACCCGCTTGGTCAGCGATCCGGCGAAGTTGTCGTGGAAGAACGCGGCGTCCTTCGTGAACAGCGCGTCCATGCCGATGACGTAGAGGTGCTCGATCCCGCGGGCATCGAGCCGGTTGAGGCAGTGCAGCCCGACGCGCCAGAGGGCTTCCCCCAGCAGCAGGACCCCGGCGAAAACGAGGGCGTGGGGAAGCAGCGTGCCGGGGCCCTCACCGGTGCCGTCGTCGGCGATCCTGCCGACGAGCTTGGCGACGACGAGGGGGGCGATGTAGTTGATCGCGATGTTGCCGAGTGCCGGTAGGAGCAGGGCGGGGACGGCCAGCCATCGGAGGCGGAGCATTTCCCGTCCGTAGAAGCGGGCGGCGAGGAGCACCGAGCCCTTGTGCGGTAAACCTTGGCGTGAATCAGGTGTTTCGGATTTTTCATTTGATCCCATGCCCAACCTCCCTTTCGTCGGACCGAAGGTGAGGAAGGGAGTCTGCCGCGTGCACGGCACCCCAGTCCAAGGGTTTTCCGCACGGAGCGTGCACGGCACGTCACTTTGCGTACTCTCGGGGAGCGGTCGGGGAGCGGTCGGACGGGGCGGTGGAGCGGGGCGGCTCACCCCGTCACCCCTGGGCCGTCCCGGGGGTTCACCGAGCCATTGGCCAGGCGGTCGACGACGCCGATGCCCGGAAAAGCAGAAGACCCCTGAGGACAGGGGTCTTCACTGGTGTCCGAGGGGGGACTTGAACCCCCACGCCCGATAAAGGGCACTAGCACCTCAAGCTAGCGCGTCTGCCATTCCGCCACCCGGACCGGTAGCCCGCCGCGATTCACGTTTCCGCTTCCCGCCGCGACGGAGAACAATCTACCAGGCATTCGGGGTGCCCTTCACCCGCGTTTCCCATGGTCAGCAGGGTGGCGTTCGAGCACGGCGGAGAGACCTCGGCGACGGGCGGGGGCAGCGCCCGCGGCCGGACCGCGCGACGAGGCTCCCGCAGCCCTTTGGGAGCCCTCGGGGCGACGCGGCGCACGACGCACCCGCGGGCGGGGCAGGGACGGGCAGCACCAGGACGGCGACGGGGCGACCGGGGCGCCAGGGTTCGGACGCCCGTTGGCGAGCGGTCGACGGCGACCTCGGGGAAGAGGCATCCGCTCCGAACCAGGGGGGAACGGCGGCCCCGTCCGACCGACAACGCCCTCTTGTCAGCAGGGGACTTCATTCTAAGAATGCTCATGACAATCGAAGGATTCTCGGTTGCACGGTCACCAGAGGGGAACCCCCACATGAAGAAGCCTCTCGTCGGAGCACTGCTCGCCCTGCTCCTGGCAGGCGCCGCCACCGCTCCGGCCGCGGCCTCGACGTCCCCGGAGGCGACGGCCCGGGCCAGGACGGCCCAGACCACTGCCGTCGATTTCGCAGGAACGGTCGCGCTCAGCAACTGCTCGGGCTCCGTCGTCCGCACGCCCACCTCGCTGCCGAGCGACCCCGCGCTCGTCCTCTCCAACGGGCACTGCCTGGAGTCGGGCTTCCCCGCGGCCGGCGAGGTCATCAAGGACCAGCGGTCCAGCCGCTCCTTCTCCCTCCTCAACTCGGCGGGCAGCAAGGTCGGGACGCTGCGGGCCGACAGGATCGCGTACGCAACGATGACCGACACGGACATCTCCCTCTACCGGCTGACCAAGACGTACGCACAGATCCAGAGCCGGTACGGCATCAGCGCCCTGACCCTCGACGACGCCCATCCGACGGCGGGTACGGCGATCAAGGTGGTCTCCGGCTATTGGAAGCGGACCTACAGCTGTGACATCGACGGCTTCGTCTACCGCATGCAGGAGGGCCAGTGGACCTGGAAGGACTCGGTCCGCTACACCTCCTCCTGCAACACCATCGGCGGCACCTCGGGTTCGCCGGTGATCGACGCGACCACCGGCAAGGTGGTCGCGGTCAACAACACGGGCAACGAAAGTGGTGAAAGCTGCACCCTCAATAACCCGTGCGAGATAGACGAGAACGGTAATGTGACGGTGCGTCAGGGAATTAACTACGCCCAGGAGACGTACACGATCGTCCCCTGCATCGGCGCCGGGAACGTGATCGACCTGAACCGCGCGGGCTGCCTGCTGCCCAAGCCGTGAGGCCCCCGCCCCCACCGAGCGACCGGTGGGGGCGACAACAGGAAGAGAACGGCGCACTCCGGGCCGACGTCCACCCCGGCCCGCCGGCACGGGAATCCCCGGGCGGGCCCGCGGTTCGCCACCCCGTGAGGTCGAGCGGGCTTCCGGGAGGTCGTTCCACCGGCGGGACGAACGGCCCGTCACATCCGCCCCCCTCCACCGTTCGATGACCAGGGGGCTCGATTCCCCGCCGGCCGGCCGCCCCCTCGCCCCACCCGGGAAACTTCCTCCCCCAAGGAATACGGCATTCGAGTGACATCTCGCCTTTCAAAGGATCTTCCGTGCCTAAGATCCTTTTCCGTGACAGAAAGTCAACACATGGGCAGTGAGCGGGAGTCGACGGATGTGGTCATCCTCGGGGCGGGGCCGGCCGGTCTGGTGCTGGGCAACCTCCTGCTGCGCAGCGGAATCGACTGCGTCGTCCTTGAGCGCGCCGGCGAGGAGCACATCCGGAACCGTGCCCGCGCCGGCTTCCTCGCCGCCCACACGGTGCGGGTACTGCGACGGCACGGGCTCGACGAGGGTCTGCGGAAGCGGGGCCGGGAGCACGGCACGTGCGAGTTCCGCACCGAGGACGGGCGCTTCCGGCTGGACTACCGACGACTCGGCAGGGGCGAGCCGCACACCGTCTATCCGCAGCACGAACTGGTGGCGGACCTGCTGGTCTCGTACGTCGGGGCGGGTGGCCGCATCCGGTTCGACACCGAGGCGGTGGAGGTCGGCGGCTTCGACGGCGATCGACCGTGGGTGACGACGAAGGCCGCGGACGGAGGCGTCGAGCGGTGGCGTGCGCGGTACGTCGCCGCCTGCGACGGTCGGCACGGCGCCGGGCGGCGCTCGTTGCCGAGCGGGGTCGGACGACGGCACCGACACGACCACAAGGTCTCCTGGCTCGGACTGCTGGCCGAGGCCCCTCCCAGCCTCGACGCCGTCGGGTACGCGACCCATCCTCGTGGTTTCGCCGGTCACATGGCCCGGTCCGCCGACGTCACCCGCTACTACCTGCAGTGCACACGCGGCGCCTCCGTCGACGCGTGGGGGGAGGAGCAGATCTGGGACGAATTGGAACTGCGGATGCGGAGCGCCGATTACGGACCGCTTCGACGTGGCCGGATCCTCCAACGCACCCTCGTCGACCTGGAGTCGGACGTGCTCGACCCCCTGCGGTACGGCTCCCTCTTCCTGGTCGGCGATGCCGCCGGCCTCATCAGCCCCACCGCGGCCAAAGGCGCGAACCTGGCGGTCCTGGGCGCCGAACTGCTCGGCACTGCGCTCTCCGACGAGCTGCACCGCGGTGACCCCGGTCCGCTCGCCCGCTACTCCGCGCGGTGCCTGGCGCACATCTGGCGCGCACAGGACTTTTCCCACTGGATGATCGGCCTGCTCCACGGCTCGCCCCCCTTCCAGGAGGGGATGCGCCGTTCCCGCATGAGGGCGCTGCAGACGTCCCGCACCCAGCAGGACTGGTTCGCCGAACACTACGTCGGCGTGTGACCCGCTCTCTCCTGCTCTCCCCGCGTCACCACTCGCTCCCCCGAGCCCCCACGCGCTTCCCCGCGTTCCCGCTCCCGGCCCGCCGGCCGGAGCACGTTCCCTCCCCTTCACCGAGGATGCCCGCCCGATGAGTACCCCCACCACGGTGTCCCTCCTCGCCCCCGACGACGTCCGGCGCCTGCGTGCGACCGCCGACTTCGTCCGGGAGCAGGAGACCCCCGTCCTTTTGTCCCGCGTACTGCCCGGCCTGGACGGTCCCGAACTGCGGGCGGTGGCGGACCGGTGCCGGTTCGGACACGCCGCGCTGCTCCTCTTCCCCGCCGACCACGCGGCCCTGCGCGCCGGGCTCGCCGCGTGCGGGCTCTCCGACCGCCCCGGTTCCCGGCCGAGCGTCGTGGTCCGCGACCGGTTGGCCGCGCGTCACGGCCTTGACCCCGCCGATCTTGACGTAAGGATTCTCCGCCCTGCCGTGCACGGACCCCGGGGAGAACGCCGGGCGGTCGAGGTGTTCTCGCTCGTCGCGCCCCCCGGAGCAGAACCGGCCGCACTCGCCGCACACGAGCGCGCGCACGACCACGAGGCGCACCTGGCCTTCGACGTGGACCGGCCCGATCCCCTGGTGCTGCGCGGTCTGCGGGCGAGCTTCGGACGCCACGGGGCGGTGGCCGACGGCGGCGGGTACAACCCGCACGAGGACGGGACCGTTTTCTACTTCACGGCGCCTCCCGGAACGGGCACCGGCTACCGACGGCTTGAGCTGTACGCGGGCGGGGACCACCGGGACCTCCTGGACGAGCACCTGGCGGCCCGTCCGTCGGCGGCGGCCCCGGGCTCAGCGGAAACGCTCCTGCGGCTGTTGACCGGAGCCTGGACGACGCAGGCCCTCGCCACGTGCGCCCAGTTGCGGCTCCCCGAGGCGATGAGCCCGCACGCGCCCCTCGGCGCAGGACGGTTGGCACGCGAAGTCGGAGCGCAGACCGAGGAACTCACCACGCTGCTGCGGTACCTCGCCATGCTGGGCGTGGTGTCGGAGGAGCCGGAAGGATTCCGACTCACCACGGCCGGTCTGCTCCTGCGCGAGGGGGCCACCGGCTCGATGCGCCCCCTGGCGTTGATGTACGGGGGCCCGTTCTACCAGTCCTTCGCACATCTGACCCATGCGGTGCGGACCGGGGAGCCCGGCTTCGACCACCTCTACGGCCAGAACCACTTCGACCACTTCGCCCGTGACCCCGAACTCGCCGCGGCCTTCGACGGTTCCATGGCCGCCAGCTCCCCCATGTTCGATCCGCTGCCGGCACATCCCGTGCTCACGGCGGCAGCGGCTTCCCCTGCCCCCCGTACGGTGGTCGACGTGGCGGGTGGCACCGGCGAACTGCTCGGACGGGTGCTGGCCGCCCATCCCTCGCTGCGCGGCGTCCTCCTGGAACGGCCCCACGTCGTGGCCGCCGCCCGGGAGCGCCTCGCCGCCACCGGCGTCGGCGAGCGGTGCTCCTACCTGGTCGGTGACTTCGCGGACGTGCCGTCGACCGGAGACGTGTACCTGTTGTCCCGGGTCCTGCACGACTGGGACGACACGCGGTGCCGGGAGATCTTGCGGCACCTGGCGGGGGCGATGCCGTCCCGTGCCGATCTGCTCGTCGTCGAGCGGCTGCTGCCGACGGACGCCACCCCTTCCCTGGCGACCGCGTGGGACCTCCACATGTTGTGCAACACCGGTGGTCGCGAACGCCGCGTCGACGCGTACGCGAGGCTGTTCGAGACGTCAGGGCTCGTACTCGTCGGGCATCGTCCGCTTCCCTTCGACGCCCATGTCCTGCACGTGCGGAAGCGCTGACCTCCGGACCCCGGACGGCCGTCCGGCGGACGGGGCACGGGCGGGTCTCGGAGCCCACGCCCCCTTCTCCGGGCCCATCGGACTCCCGGAGGCACCAGGGCCGCGAGGGGAAACGGCCGGACGGGAAAGCCCCTCAGACCTGCTTGCCGTCGTCACCGACCCGATCGCCCTCGGGCCGGCCGAGGGAGGCCTCCTCGATGCGGCCGCCGCGACCGAGCAGTCCGGTCTGCTCGAACGCGTGCTCCCGCATGAGGCGGGGCAGTTCCCGTCGGGACAACAGGTCGACCGCCAGCGGGAAGAACGGTCGCCCGGCCTGGGCGAGCCGGAGCCACGGGGGCGCGTAGACGGTCGCGGAGCGACGGTCCACCCCGCGGGCGATCCAGGCCGAGACCCGGTCCACCGGGTAGACCCGACGGGCGGGCGCCGGCATGTGCCCGCGCAGTTCCCGAAGGACCGTGTGGCGGTCGACGTCGCGGATCATGTCGGTGTCGGTCCAGTGCAGATAGGCAACGCCCACGCCGATGCCCACGTGGGCCACTTCGGCCCGGAGGGAGCGGGCGAACGCCTCGGCCCCGGCCTTGGAGGCGCAGTAGGCGCTCATCATGGGGGCCGCGCCGAAGGCGGCGGTGGAGGCGACCTGGAGGAAGTAGCCGTGCGTGGCCCGCAGCCCGGGCAGGAAGGAACGCGCGGTGGAGGCACTGCCGACCAGGTTGACGTCGATGACGCGGCGCCAGGTTGCGGGGTCCGAGGTCTCGAAGGGGCCGCCTTCGGCGACGCCCGCGTTGGCGATGACCACCGAGGGGGCACCGAGGTGCCGGCTCACGTCCTCGGCGGCCCGGCCCATGGCGGCGGCGTCGGTGACGTCGACCTCGACGACGTGACCGGTGGTGGGAAGGGTCTCCGCCACCGCCTCCAGGGTGGCTGCCTCCCGGCCGAGCAACGCCACGCGCATCCCCCGGTCGGCGAGCCGGTGGGCCAGCCCGGCGCCCAGACCGCGGGCCGCCCCGGTCACGACCGCGGTCCGCCCCTGCAGTTCCCACGAGCGGGTCATGGCGACCTCCGTTGTGGTGGGGGCGTCGCCGCGGAGCGGCCCTCCGCCCCTCTCCCCGTGATCAGTCCTGGTCGGTGTCGGCGGTGCCGGTGAGCGCCCGGTACGGGCCGCGGCCGGCTCCGGGCAGGGCGGCCGGGGTCGCCTCCGGCGTGGTGCCGGCAGCGGCTCGGCGCCTGGCGCGGGCTTCCCGGGCGGCTTCACGCGGGTGGCGCCGTTGCCAGTAGGGGTTGTCGTGGGACAGCTTGCTCGACACCCGTCCGTACATGCCGAAGGTGACGATGAGGAGCCCCATGACGAAGCTGAACATCACGTTGGTCATGCCGAAGTCGAGGAAGTTCGCCGGTCGGTCCAGCACGAACAGGTGGTAGAAACCACTCAGTAGGAACAGGCCCCCGACGGTCATGTTCAGGGTGGAGGCGAAGTTCCCTCCCCTGGCCGCGCCCGCGAGCAGGGTGAGGCCCACGACGAGCGAGATCACGCTCAGCGTGGTGTTGGTCGTCATGCCCGCGATCCGCTCCCCCGAGGTGTCGAAGGGGCTGAGGGCGTCCGCGAAGCCCAGACAGCCGAAGGCCAGCAGGATGCAGCCGCACAGGGCGGCTCCCAGCCGGTAGACCGTGGCGAGGTGGTGATCGACGGGTAGTTCGTCCTTGAGCTTCACCGTCGTCCTCCTGTCCGTCCGTGCGCCGGGGACCGCTCGCCGGCGGCGCGCCTCCCCCTCGTCGTCCTCGCCTGGATCATGGGGACCTCCTCGGCCGGAACGCCTGCTCGCCCTGTACCGCTTCGCGGCCCCACAGGACCGTTTCGCGGCTTCATGGGCTTTTCTGGTGGGACCGGGGATCCGGATGCGGGAGGGGACGACCGGAGGTTTCCTTCACCCGGTCTACCCCGCCCCGGACGACGTCCTTCGAAGTGGCGGGTAGGGTCCGGTCGGAGTCCGTCCCCTTCCCCGACGCCGGGTCCGGTCGGACACGGTGGGACCGGGGCGGGGTTCAGGACTCCGAGGGCCTTCCCGCCCGGCCCTCGCCCGTCGGGTGCCGGGTGGAGGGGGCTGCTCGGGGCCCTGCCGGCACCAGGAACAGCTCGTCCTCGAAGCACCAGGCCCATTCCTCGTCGGCGGCGAGCGAGACCGCCACCGGATGTCCGGTCGCGAGGTGGTGGGCATGGGCGTGGGCTCCGCGGGAGCTGTCGCAGCAGCCCACGTTCCCGCACGTCGCGCACCAGCGCAGGCGTCGCCACGTCCAGCCCTTCGCCGCGCACACCGTGCAGACCGCGCCGACCGGGGGAGCCGGCGGGGCGGGAGACCGCAGATGGTCGCAAGGGGATCCGCCCGGGCGCCCCCCGTCGGGAGCCACCCTCCAAACGACCGCCCCGTCGGCTCCGGGTGCTGAGGGTTCTCCGGGTTCCCCGGGCGTGCTTGCGTCGGGGTGTTCCTTCGACACTGCTGACCGCCTTCCTCACCGGGTCGCACCGGCGCGCCGGGCCCGGGACCGGAATGGACCGGGTCCCGGGCCGGGCGTCCGCCTCACTGGGGCATGAGCACCGTGTCGATGATGTACACGGTCGCGTTGGAGGTCTTGACGTTGCCGCAGACGATGGCGGCGGTGTCGTTCACCTCGTACGCGTCCCCGGATCCCGAAGTGGTGAGCGTGCCGCCTTCGAGGGTCTTGAAGGATCCGTCGGCGAGGTCCGCCTTCTGCACGGGCTCGCCCACCACGTGGTAGGTGAGGATCTTGGTGAGCGTGGCCTTGTCCGCCAGGACCTTGTCCAGGTCGGCCTTCGGAATCTTGGCGAAGGCGTCGTTGGTCGGCGCGAACACCGTGATGTCCTTCGCGTCGTTCAGGGTGTCCACCAGGCCCGCCTGCTGCACCGCGGCCACCAGGGTCGACAGGGCCGGGTTGTTCGACGCCGCCGTCGCCACCGGGTCCTGAGCCATCCCGTCGAACGAACCCGCACCCTCCTTCGGCACCGAAGCACACGCCGGACCGAACGGGCCGTCGCCGTCGTCGGCCGATGCCTGGGGGGCCAGGGCCCCGAGCGAGACCGCGAGGGCCGCGGCGGCCAGGGCTGCCGGGACACGACGTCGTATGAGCATGGTGGTCATGACGTGCTCCTCCCACCGGTCGCGGACCGAGCGGGCCGCGAGCGTGGATCGCTTGTCCTCTCACCCACTCATTCGGCACGGAGGGGCTTTTCGGATGGGGTGGGCGGCAATTTTCTTCACGGCGGGCCGCAGGACGCCGGACTCCTGGGGACCGCATCCGGAACGCTCCTCTCCACCGAATCACCACGATGCGTCAACCGGACGCGGAAGGGATCGGGCCCGACATGGCACGTACGCACTGGCTCTTCGGCGACCAACTGGGCCCGGCCTTCCTCGCGGCGGGCGACGGCGGTCCCCTCGGCAACGCCCGCGTGCTGATGATCGAGTCGCGCGGGGTCTTCCGGCGGCGCCGCTTCCACCGGGCGAAGGCGCACCTGATCCTCTCCGCGATGCGGCACCGGGCCGTCGAACTCGGCGACCGGGTGACGTACGTGCGGGCCGACACCTATCGGGAGGGCCTGCGGCAGGCCGTGGGCGACGGGCCGGTGACCGTGCACCACCCCACTTCGTCGACGGATACGACTGGGTGATGCTGCCCAACGCCGTGGGCATGTCTCAGTACGCGGACGGCGGCAGGATGACCACGAAGCCGTACACCTCGGGCGGCGCCTACATCGATCGCATGAGCGACTTGTGCCGGGCCTGCCCGCACCGCCCGGACCGACGGGTGGGTACGGACGCCTGCCCGTTCACCGCGGGCTACTGGAACTTCCTGCACCGGCACCGCGGCCGACTCGTCCACAACGCCCGGATGTCCAGGGCGGTGCACGGCCTCGACCGCCTCAAGGACCTGTCGGAGCTGCTGGAACAGGAACGGCAGCGGGGCGACGGACCGCCGTGAGTCGGCCCGGGTGCCGGCCCTCGGTGCCCCGCGCCGCCCCACCACGAGGTTCCGCCCCGGGGCACGGCGCGGCCGTTCCGGCGCTCTTCGCGGCGGGCCCGGTCCGGGCACCCGAACCGGGACGGTTCCCCGTGCATCCAAAGTGCCCCCGCGCAGGGAAGCAGCAGTGTGCGCCGCCGGATCGACGACTCCGTGGCGCAACGGACCGGACGGAAAGACGGAGGACGGCATGGCGATCAGTGTGGAGCGCAGTTTCGTGGTTCCCCGTGCCCGGTCAGAGCTCGTGGCGTACCTGGAGGACTTCACCCACACCGAGGAGTGGGACCCGGGAACGGTGTCCTGCGTGCGGCTCGATGACGGGCCGGTGCGGACGGGCTCGCGCTGGCGGAACACCTCGCGCTTCCGGGGCCGGACGACCGAGCTCGCGTACGAGCTCGTCGCACGCGAGCCCGCGCGCCTGGTGTTCGTCGGGGAGAACAAGACGGTGACCGCCCGCGACGACCTCACCTTCCGCGCCGAGGGGACCGGCACCCGGCTCACGTACCGGGCGACCCTGACGTTCAAGGGGGTCGCCGGCTTGGCCGCGCCGTTTCTGCGCACGGAGTTCGAGCGGCTCGCCGACGAGGTGGCGGAACGCCTCCCGGCCGTCGCCGCAGCGAGGCTCTGAGGACGCGCCCGGCTCCCGGGAAGCCCCGCTTCCACGTCGTTCCAGCATCCGCAGGGTGGTGACATGTCCGATTCTCTTCACGGGATCACGACCGGTGCGGTGGCACGGCGGCTCGGGGTCTCGCCGACCACGGTGCGTTCCTGGGAGCAGCGCTACGGCATCGGCCCGGCCGTTCGGAAGGACGGTCGGCATCGGCGGTGGAGTCCGGCGGACGTGGCGATGCTGGAGGAGATGTGCCGGCTCACCGCCTCGGGCGTCCCGCCCGCCGAGGCGGCCCGTGCCGCCCGGCGGGTCCGCTCCGGAGGGTCGGCGGTGGCCGTCGGAGGGCCTCCCTCGGCGGAGGCGACGGACGTCGAACCGTCCGCCCACCCTCCGTCGGAGGAGCCTTTCCGCCCCGGAGTGGGCAGCGGGCTGCCACTGGGCACCGTACGGCAGGAATGCCGCGGCCTGGCCAGGGCCGCGGTGCGACTCGACGGTCCCGCCATGGAGGGACTGCTCCGGCAGGTGCTCGCGGAGTACCCGCTGGTCACCGCGTGGGAAGAAGTGATCGCCCCGACCCTGCACGCGGTGGGCAGGAAGTGGGAGTCCTCCGGCGACCGGTACGTCGAAGTGGAGCACCTGCTGTCCTGGCACGTCTCCACCGCGCTGAGACGCGCCGTCCTCGGCGGGCCGGCCGCAGCGGGCTCCACCGCTCCGGTCGTCCTCGCCTGTGCACCGGCCGAGCAGCACACCCTTCCGCTGGAGGCGCTCGCCGCCGGACTCGCCGAACGGGGCCTGCCGGTCCGGATGTTCGGCGCGGCCGTCCCCGCAGAGGCCCTGGACGCGGCGGTACGGCGGCTGGGGCCGGCCGCCGTCGCCCTCTGGTCACAGACCAGGTCCACGGCGAACCACGCCCTGGCCCGGCAGGTGGCGGGCACGGTGTTCGGCGTGCGGGGCGCGCGGACCGCTCCGCTGGTCCTGCTCGCCGGTCCCGGCTGGCTCGGTCGGCCCCTGGCTCCCGGTACCGTGCGCCCGAACGGGCTGCGCGACGCGCTCGACGCGGTCTGCGGTCCGTACGGCGAACGGGCCGAATCCGTACGCGCGTAGGGCTTCGCCGGACCGACCAGGACGCGTGCTCCGCGATGGACGTGCGGGCCAGTCGCCGGGCCGCCGCGACGAAGGCCGAGGGCGGTCCTTCCCCCTGACGGCGGCCCGTGACGGCCCGTGCGCGCGAGGACCCCGCACCCCCGGTCGTGAGGGGTGCGGGGTCGGCGGGGCGCCGCTTACTGGGGCATGAGGACGGTGTCGACGATGTAAACGTTGGCGTTGGCGGTCTTGACGTTGCCGCAGACGACCTTGGAGCTGTCGTTGACGGTGTACTCCTCGCCCGAGCCCTTCGTGGTGATCTTGCCCTTCTCCAGGGTCTCGAAGGAGCCGTTCTCCAGCTGCTGCGGGGTGAGCTTCTGACCCACCACGTGGTAGGTGAGGATCTTGGTGAGCGTGGCCTTGTCCGCCAGGACCTTGTCCAGGTCGGCCTTCGGAATCTTGGCGAAGGCATCGTTGGTCGGCGCGAACACCGTGATGTCCTTCGCGTTGTTCAAGGTGTCCACCAGGCCCGCCTGCTGCACCGCGGCCACCAGGGTCGACAGGGCCGGGTTGTTCGACGCCGCCGTCGCCACCGGGTCCTGAGCCATCC